>JADEXW010000090.1 GCA_015206935.1 Pseudanabaenaceae cyanobacterium LEGE 13415
GGGTTTAAGTTTGCTTGGGCGGTGGGGGATGCAGAGGGACTCGGAGCAGGACTCGCAGAGGGACTGGGTGACGGAGTGGGTTTCGGAGACGGGCTAGGAGTTGGGCTGGGAGTCGGAGATGGGCTAGGAGTTGGAGAGGGACTGGGAGACGGAGTTGGGGTTGGAGACGGGCTAGGGGTCGGGATTGGAGTTGGCGAGATTTGTTCGGTAATGTCTGGTTCTACACGGTTAGGCTCTACAACGGGTACGGGTGCAGTGACAGATTCGGGAATCGCCTGGGCGACCTCGACGGAATCCGGCGGTGGGGAACTTGGATTCGGATTGAACAGGGAGAATTGTTCACTTCCACCTGCGTTGTTGCCTGCGGTTTGCTCGATCGATGAAGCATTCGGATCGGGTGATTCCTCTGGTTGATCATCTGCCACGATTTCGATCTCATCTTCAACAGGTGGGGTTTGAGCGATCGGTTTCCACAGAAAGACGAGTGCGGGGATCAACAAGAGATGAAAGACGATCGCGCCTGTGAAGCTAAACGGCAAGAACCGCTTTAGACTCGCTGCCTCTTTCTCTCGCTGTTCGACTACTTCTGGAACCGAATTCATGACTTATTAGTAGCAAGTTGCATCTGAAGATTTTCTAACCTTTAGGCTAATTGTCGAGCGATGGTCTGTCAATCGTTGGTTCGATTGTAGTTTCAACGAGCATCCTGCAATAGATAGATGCACAAATTCTAGTTTCGTGGAAGTTTGAGGGTACTTGACAGTCGATTGCATTAGTTTTACTCTGCGTAGGTTGGATTCTTGTCGCTTTGAGCGTTCCGATTGGGGTAGCTGTAATGAATGACGCGATCGCGATTCTCAAGGCTGGCGGCGTTGTGATGATTCCATTGCTGCTGTTTTCGATTACAGCGATTGGATTGATTGTTGAGCGATCGCGCTTTTGGAGTCGAATCATTAAACGTCAGCCGAGGATGATGCAGCGAGTGTTGATGCTGTATCAGGAAAACAATATAGTCGAAGCGATCGCGGTTCTGAAACAAAATATTGATTTGCCTGCGGCTCGAATTTTGCTGTCTGCGTTGTCACTCGATCGTCCCACTCCTGAGCAGTTTCGATTAGCGATGCAGGCGGAAGCGCAGGCAGAGACACCGGGAATGAAACGGTTTACTAATGTCTTCGATATGATTGTGGGACTGTCGCCGCTGTTTGGGTTGCTTGGAACGGTGATTGGATTGATTGTTTCGTTTGCCTCGCTCAATCTTGGTAATGTCGGAGGCAGTCAAACGGCAGGAGTCACGGGCGGGATCAGTGAAGCCTTAGTTTCGACGGCTTCGGGGTTAGTTGTTGCGATCTTTAACTTGTTTGCGGTGAGCATCTTTCGCGGCTTTTACACTCGGCAGACTGCTTTAATTCAAGAATATGCGAATCGATTTGAGTTAATCTACAGCCGCCGTTACGAAGATAGCCGTTCATCTAGATTTCATCCTTAATCGATCACACTATGCTATTTCCTGAAGACAATGACACGCCGCCGCAAATCAACATCGTGCCGATGATCGATGTCGTGTTTGCGCTGTTGACCTTTTTCATTGTTTCCACGCTGTTCTTGACGCGATCAGAAGGTTTACCTGTGAATCTACCGCGTGCTGCAACTGCCAAAACTCAACAGCAGACGAGAATTGCGGTGAGTGTGACACCGGATGGCGCGATCGCACTCAATAAGCGATCGATTCAACTCTCTAAGCTAGAGTCTGGTGTAAGAACGCTCGTACAAGCGAATCAACAAGCCGTCGTGGTAATTCATGCCGATGAGAAAGTCGAGCATGGTCAGATTGTAGCGGTGATGGATGAGATTCGTAAGGTCGATGGCGTGAAAATGGCAATTGCAACGAAGCGAAAATGATTCTGTAGCTCAGCGAGATCACAGATGAATCTATTGTTTCCATTGAATGAATCAACACACATCTACTTTTGAATTTATCCCCTGGATGGGCATAGCAAAACTTCTTTTCATACTGATAAAGTAATCGAGAGCTTTTCAATGGCTTCACTGTGAGGTGAAGATCATCAATTTGGACAACCGGGATAATTTCGCTTAGTACAGTTACTAAGCGATCGAATCTGTGTGAGGAATGATGCGGTACGATCGAACTTTATCTTGTCAACTGGCGACAGCTTTTGTGGTTGCCTGCACTGCTCTGTCTGCGAATCCTGCGTTTGCTCAAACTGCAATCGATATACAGGTTAGCTCAACTAGCACCGGGTTAGTCGTTCGGCTAGAACCCGCAGGTGCAACGGTTTCGACCACACCGCCAACAGTCAATGGAAACACCGTCGCATTCGAGGTACTGAACGCTCAACTGAGGAGCGGAACTCCGTTTCGACGCGACAATCCGGGAGCGGGAATTGCCTCGATCGTGGTTTCGTCGATCGATGCCACACGATTAAGAGTTGAGATCACCGGAACGACCACTGCACCCACCGTTGATGTATCGCAGCAAAATCAAGCGATCGTGCTGAATGTTCCGACTTCGCTGGCTGAAGAAGACGAAGAAGAAGTCGTTGCTGTGGGCAATCGTCGTCCGACTCCACGATCGCAGACTCCCGCCGCTGTGGAAGTGAAAACCGAAGCGGAACTGCAACGGGAACGACCTTTAGCGCGATCGATTGTCGATAATCTGCAAACCGTTCCAGGAATCACCGTGAATCGGTTGGGATTGCTCACCGGATCGCTCAACATTCGTGGACTGACCGGAGAGCGCATCGGATTGTTAGTGGATGGGGAACGGTTGCCAAATCGTCAGTTTGGTCCGAACTTTAGCACGATCGACCCGTTTCGAGTGGAGCGCATCGAAGTGCTGAAAGGTCCGGCTTCTTCGATCTATGGAGCCGATGCCTTTGGTGGCGTGGTCAACGTGATTACGACAACTCCCCGTCCGGATCGTCCGTTCGGTGTGCGAACCCAAGTGTTTGGCGGTGGAGCGGCAGAACTAACCACAAACCTAGAAATTCAAGCGCCAAACATCATCGTTGGAGGGTCGTATAGTACCGCAGGCGACGCACGAGACGGAAAAGGTAACCTAATTCCGCTGGGCACAAGCTATCAATCCACGAGCGGCTATCTGAGCGGACGGATTGATCTCAGTCGATCTGCTCGCTTGGAATTGCGGCTCGATCGTACCAGTCAGTATGATGTCGATTTAGCTGGATTTGCAACTCCGCCCGAAAGTCCATTTCAGATTACTCGCGCTCAGAATGCTTATCAAAATCGCGATCGCTATTCCTTGGCTTACATTAATGAAGGAGTACCCGGAGGAACAAATTTTGCCGTTCGAGGATACTATCAACGGTTTGAAGATCAGACTGATTTGAGCAATCTACTAACGATTCCAGGTCGAACGATTAGCCGAGGTCCGTTTTTGCCCCCGATCGTGGTTCCGACTCTTCAGATTCCGGGAGCCAGTTCAAGTCGTGGATTAACCGAAACGTTTGGCTTTTCGGCTCAGGCAAATAGTGCGATCGGCAATGCGATTCTGACGTATGGCTATGATTTCAGCCGCGATAGTGGTTCTTCGTTTGACTTGTTGAACAATCAGCGTGGCGTTTTAGGGACTCGCACGTTTAACGGTGTGTTTGTGCAATCCGCTTACACGGTGATTCCAAACTTAACTTTGGCAGCAGGTCTAAGATTTGATGCGTTTAATTCTGATGCGGATAACAGTCAATCGCGCAATGATAGTGCTGTAACTTTCAATGTGGGCAGTATCTATCGGTTCACTGATGCACTGGCGCTGAGAGCAAATTTTGCTCAAGGATTTCGCCCACCGACATTACAACTGTTATTTGGCAGTAATGCCGATGGTTCATTTTTTGCACCCACACGCGGCGCGATCGTCGCGAATCCAGATTTGAACCCAGAACGTGCGAACAATTTTGATATCGGATTCGAGTATCAAACGCGAGATGTTTCAGCCCGCTTAGGTTACTTCTACAACAACATTTCTGATTTTCTAGGATTTAACCCGATTGTTCCTCGACAAACCACGGCGGGATTTGCCACGCTGGAAACGGCAAACAAAGACGTGATTTTACAAGGAGTCGAACTTGCCGCAAGCTATCAATTTACACGCGGCTGGTTTCTCGATGGTAATTTGACCTATGGTTCGGGTCGAGACACGTCGGGAGCGCGATTATCACAACTTGAAGTGTTTCCGCTGACTGCATTAGTGCGATTGCGATATGATGACGGGCGATTTAGTAGCTTCTTGCAGTCGCGCATCTATGGAGGACAAGGAACCGTTTTACTTGCGAATAATGTTGAAGGCGAAGGCAGTCCAGCCGCGACCGTGTTTGATTTTCAGATCGGCTATCGTGCCACGCGATCGACTGAATTAACATTAACGATCGAGAACTTATTCAATGCCGACTATGTGTTTCCCACGGTGAACATCCCGGCTCCGGGGATTCGAGTGTTAGCTGGAATTCGCGCCAATTTTTAGGAGGTCAAGATGTCACGCTGGCAACTGAGAGACTATGTGTTCGCCGCATTTATGACGATCGGAATCGCGATCGCGTCGGTGATCACCGTTCCATTAACGTTATCAATCCCATTACCAGGCATTCGCACGATCGTTTGGGCACCATTCGCTGGAATCTTTTTGACATTGGGCATGGCAAGATTACAACGTCGTGGCAGTGTTGCGTTGATGATTGGAACGTTAGCACTTCTGCTAAGTCGGATCTCGTGGATTATCACCGCTTTCCTAGTGTCTGCATTGCTGATCACAGAAGGCGTAATGTGGTTTCGGGGTGGCTACCGCCATCGAATCGATCGATTGATCGGAAATGCAGTGTTCTTTGCGAGTGCAACGGTCACAGGCGCGATCGTCGGTGCGTATACTGCGGGTGAGGCGTTTGCGGCTTGGATTGCACAAGCTTGGATTTTGATTCCAATGACGCTGCTTTCTGGAGTCGCAGGCGCGATCGGGTGGTGGATGGGTGAGAAAATCGTCACTCAACTGCAACGGGCTGGAAAGCTCAATGTCTAAGTTTCTGTTTCGGATTAATCCATTGTTGAAGATTGGAATCAGTTTAGCGATCGTGACTATTGCTCTATCGCTGAAAACATTGGACGCGATCGCGTTTCTGGTGATCATCCTACTGATCTTGTTCTTGACTTCGATTCGGATTCAGTTGAAAAGCACGATCATGGTTTTGTTGGGATTGATAGCGTTTGTAGCTTTTGGAACTTGGACATTAAACAATTGGCAACTCGCTTTATTCTATGCACTTAGATTATTAGCATTGCTGCTTCCGGCTCCAGTTTTTGCATTTACAACTTCCCCGACCGACTTAGTGCGAGCATTGCAGGCAATTAAACTCCCTTCGTTTCTCGTTCTGAGCTTGATGCTAACTTGGCGATTTTTACCTGTGATTCAACAAGAAGCACAGCGCATTTTAGAAGCGAATCAATTGCGAGGGGTTGACTTGAGCCGTCAGCCGCATCGCTGGTTTTCTGGCTTGTTTGTGCCGCTCGTGTTTCGGATTGTCAGCTATGCCGATGAAGTAACGATCGGGCTTGAAACCAGAGGCTACGATCCCAATGCACCGAGAACGATAAGTCAACCGCTTACCTGGCAAGCTCAAGATACGGTGTTTACGATCGCATCACTTCTGATCTTCGGCATCATTGCTCATCTGGAACTATGAACGAATTGACGATCGAGAATTTATCCTTCACGTATGCAGGACAGTCTCAACCTGCTTTACAAGGAATCAATCTATCCGTCTCATCGGGTGACATTGTTCTGATCACGGGCGCAACGGGAAGCGGTAAAAGCACATTGCTCAATTGTTTAGCTGGCATTGCTCCACACTATACGGCGGGAACATTGAGCGGCGAAATTCTTTATCAGAATCAATCGATTTCGTCGTGGGACATTAAAACGCGATCGCGTCATCTCGGCTTTCTACTTCAGAATGTGGAAACACAGATTTTCACTGATCGTGTGTGTGATGAGATTGCATTCGGTTTAGAGAATCTAAATATGTCACCTCAAGAGATTCCGAATCTGATTGAGACTGCATTACACGAATTCGGCTTATCCCAGCAACGAAATTGGACGATCGAACAGCTTTCAGCCGGACAGAAACAGCGATTAGTGATTGCTTGTATTTTGGCAATGAAGCAGCCGATTTTGATCATGGATGAGCCGTTTGCTTATCTCGATCGTGCGAGTGCCGCTTATTTGTTAGAACTATTAAAATCTCGTGCTGCACAAGGACAAGCGATCGTATTAATTGAACATCGATTAGATTTAGTGCAATCGATCGCGACCAAAACACTTCATCTACAAAGCTCCTCAACGGATTACAGCATTTCTGATAGTTCCTTACCTTCTGATCGAGTTGTTCTGCAATCTCGAAACCTAAGTTGGGGTGGTTATCCTCCGTTTCCTGATCTCATTGTTCATGCTGGAGAAACTATCTTGCTTCAGGGCGAAAATGGTTGTGGTAAAACAACTCTATTAAAGCTAGTTAGTGGATTACTCAAACCGACTACAGGCACGATCGAGCTTGTAGGAAAACCCCAACCGCGTCGCATTGTTGAGATTGCTCGTTCAGTTGGTTTCGTGCTGCAAAACCCAAATCATCAATTATTTGCTGAATCGGTAGCACAAGAAGTTGAGAACAATCTAGAACTATTGAATCAGTTAAATTTGCGATCGCAGGCAGAACAACATCCGCGATCGCTTTCTCAAGGACAAAAACGCCGCCTAACATTGGGAGCAGTTCTCGCACGTCGCCCGAAGATTTGCTTGCTCGATGAAATCACCGTTGGACAAGATCAAACATCACTCAATCTGATGCTGGAACTGCTGAAACAATTTACCCATTCAGGCGGCGCGGTGATTGTCACCAGTCACGATCCACAAGTTACGAATCGACTGAATGCAAGAGTGATTCAACTCTAATGTGCCATTGATGCCCCGGCGGGTTGGGATGCAGGCTGTAGTAAGCTCAATAAATGACCATCAGGCGTTCTAACGGCTGCCACTTTTCCGAAAGCGGGTTCTCTGACTCGTCCCTCTAAGGTTGCGCCCATGACTTCAAGAGCTTTGATTGCTGCATATACATCTTCAACATGAAAGCTCAGGATGGGTGAATCTCCGACGTTGCTGACACTCTCTGCGGCATGAAACCCGATCGTCGTTCCATTCGCATCAAGTTCCGCCCATCCCGGACTTGCCATTTTCACGGGAATTCCTAATCCTTCACTGTAAAACTTGACGCTTGCCATCACGTCTTTAACCATTAACATCACGTGCTTAAATTCTGCTGCCATTTGGTTTACCTCGCTGTTGTTTCTGCTTTTAAGCCTAATTCAATTTGCGTTTCGATGTCACGATAGATCTCCTGTAACTGTTCGCGTTGTGTTTCGTTTGCATCCCAGTATCCGCGATAGTCTGCTTCACCTAGCTTACGGATGATTTCCGCTTCTGCATATCGATTATTTTCTAGCATTCGTTGTCGCATTTCCGCATCGAATACAAATCGCTCTGCAACTCGGCTCCAGGTATTCGTTCCGACACTTCTTGTAGTCGCATCTAAACCAAGTAAATATTCCACTCGATCGGCGATCGCTTGTCCACCTTGATGTGCGTGATTCAGCACTCCATCGATCCATTTCGGATTGAATAACCGACTGGTCACACCTTGCCGAACGGCTTCCGCGATCGTTTTCACCTGAATCCGTTCTTTTGTCGTATCTGCGATCAAAACTTGAGGTCGATCGCCACTCACTAACGTTGCCGCTTGTGCCATTCCCCCAAAGAATTCGTAGTAATGATCAATATCTGTCACTTCAAATTCATGAGAATCGCGCACTTGAGTAATGAATTTTGTGCGTCCTAATGCGGCAGTGAAGGCTTCTCTTGATTCAGTTCCAGTTAATCGATCGCCATAGAGATACTGTGTACGATCGATGTACATTTCTCCCAAATCCGCTTCACTTTCCCAAGCTGCTGTTTCGATCATCGTACTGAGTCGATTGCCATACTCACCTGGAGGCGGACCAAACAATCGCGCCGAAGCTAATCGAAAATCAAGCTCTTCACTTGCGGCTAAAGTGTGCCGTCGAACTGCGTTCTGCTCTAATGGTTCATCGAGTTGAGCTACCATTTGAAACGCCAGATCAATCAATCGCACCAGATTCGGAAATAGATCGCGGAAGAAACCACAGATATTTACTGTGACATCAACACGCGGGTGGTTTAGTTCTTCAATAGGAATCACAACCGGACGCATAAAGTATCCTTGTCCTCGATCGACTTTTACCCCGATGTAGCGTAAGATTTGCCCGATCGTTTCTCCATAAGTTTTACAAGTTTCAAAGCCCCATAAAATCACACCAACTGCATCTGGGTAAGTTCCATGTTCCGCATAGTATCTTGCAAGTGTTTCTTCTGCAATTTGTGCGCCGCGATCGTAAGCACTATCCGTGGGTAACTTCGTTGGATCAAACTGGTAGGTATTACGACCTGTTGGATAGGTATGCGGTGTTCGGACTGGATCTCCACCTAATCCAGGTTCGATGTATTTCCCGTCTAAAGCATCAAGCAGCGATCGCACTTCATCGGTGGCTGCGATCTGTTTTGCGATCGTTCCTAAATAGTCAAATGCAGGCTGTAGGTTTTCTTCAACAGAATAATCAGATAAGAATTGTGCAATCAGCGATCGACTTTTCTCGCCTAGCTCGATTACTCTAGAGTCTGAAGCATCGAGTAATTCATCATAATTCCAGCCTTGTTGGTCGGCGAGTAATCTAGGTAAGGACGGCGACTCAGAGCGATCATATCGGGCAACTAACGTTAAATAGTCAATCAGTGCATCATCTTGTAACCGATGCCCAAAAGTATGTAATCCGATCGGAATTGCAACGCGCTTCAGCTCAAACAAATCGAGATGCAGCGTTTCTAGTGCAGCTTCATAAGGTTCTAGTTCTTCGATGTTCTGCTTCAAATCATCAGTGAGCAACAAGGGAACATCGTTTTCATCACAGACTTGAATGATTTGGCGCAGAATTGCGACCGCTCTCGGTAAACTCTTCGTCTTCTGGTCTTCGTACTCGTCAAGCAAATCTTCGAGTTGAGTCAAATGCTCATACAATCCCGCAGGAACAAAGGTTGGAGAAGCATAGCTAACGAGTTGAGCATAACTACGACGTTTCGCGATCGTGCCTTCAGAAACATTCACCACATGATAAATGTAACTATTTGGCAAATTACCTAACAACGCATCAGGCACAGAATTTTCATCGAGTGCAACTTGTTTTCCAGGCAGAAACTCGAATGTTCCATGTGTTCCTACATGAACAACTGCATCCGCATTCCAGCCTGCTTCTAGCCACCGATAAAATCCAATATATTGATGATGTGCAGGCAGACTATCATCATGGTGTAGCTTACTTGGGTCTTCATGCACCCCTCGCGACGGTTGAACAGCAACCACAACATTTCCGAACTCGATTCCCGCAATCAGTAAGTCACTCTGATCGACCATCAGATCTCCAGGTGGCGCACCAAACACTGATTCTGTTCGTTTTTGAATCGAATCGGGTAAGCGATCGTACCACTGCAAATACTGTTCTAATGGTACTCGAATTGCATGATTCGCGGTCAAATGCAGCGAAGTGAAATCGCCATTGTGCAACAATCCTCGATCGAGAAACGAATCCTTCAAAGTCCCCGATTTAGGTGGGGTAACTGTATACCCTGCTTGTTGCAGTTGACCTAAAAGATGTTCGACTGATGCAAACACATCTAAAAACGAAGCCGTTCCTAATGTTCCTTCGCTCGGTGGATAGTTAAAGATGACGATCGCAACTTTCTTCTCCGAATTCGCCTTTCGCTGCAACACAATCCGTTTCAAAATCCGCTGCGCCAATCGTTTTCCACGTCCCGGAATTGGTGTTGCGGCTCCCTGCTCATTCAAGCCATAAATAATCACCGGGTCGATCGCACCGTCTAACTCTGGAAACGCAACAGTCGAGAGTGTTTCAACAGGTGGCAATCCCTCAGCGGTCTGCTCCCACACTGCAATTTCTCGATTGTTAGAAGTGACTGCTACATAGTAGGGAATATTTAATGTTTTCAAGAGTGCGATCGTACGTTCAGCATCGCCACCCAACGGACCGCCATCTAATCGAAACCAGAGCAGAGAGACGATCGCATCACAAATTGGAACACCATCACGAATAAAATGTTGTTGTAATGCTTCTGCGGTTTTGATTCCATCTGCAAAGAAGGGTAAGACATTCGCGGATTGGGATAGCTCTGCAAATAGTTCTGCCCCACCTGCTAAGTTAAACGTCATACTTGTGCCGCTGTAAAATAATACGGCAACCGTAGGACGATTTGGATCAAGTGGATGATCTGCAACATAATCCGAATATGACAGATAGCGTTGATGGGTCTTGAGATCGAGAAAGCCGAACTCTGGATAAACGATCGGTTCATCTGCCTGAACCGCAACATCCGCATACTCAGCCGCCACAAATTTCAGCAGGTTCGCGAGATTCTCAACGCCCGAATTTGTCCAATAACTCACGCATTTCGACCAGTTTCGCGCATGATATTGAGCTTCAGGCGGTAGCTTTTCGGTCATTGACCCGACCGACTGTTTCATTTGCCGATAGTCCGTTCCGCTTGATGGCATATTTGCCAAGGAAAACGCTTTCATCCGCGTCATTGCCATCACACTCGGACCGCCGCCAAAGACGGGAATAAAGGCAATGTCTTCACCCTGAGTTTCGATCAGTGCCCATTGAATCAGAGCGATCGCGTTCTCAGGATTACCCCGCAGATCAAACAAGACCGCTTTAGAGTGCCGAATCGTTTCGAGTGCATCTTGGTCTAACTGATGCAGCAACAACGGGACAACCTCAAATATAGAGCCGGGTTGCTGAGTGATTTGGGCGATCGCACTCGGTAAGTCACCTAGCGGAGAAGCCGACGAAATCAACGTGAGACGAGGTAGCGTCTGAGACATGACTCTGGCGATTGAATCTTTCCTCTTGAGGATAATGATTCTCTTGAGAGTCTGCAACTCTAGTTTTCAAATCAATCGGTCAAAGTTTTACACGCCATCTTTTGACAGACGCAATTTTCTCCTCAACAGATTCACACTCAATCTTCAAATGGAAAGTTGCGTTTTATGTTGATGATGTCCCATTTGATATTGGAGCCTTCACGTCAGATGAGCGAGCAGATTTTGTCACTCATATTGAAGAGTGATGAAGAAACTGAACCGCAAATCTCTAGCTGATGGGTTACGGCTTGAGAATTTTTGCAATCCAAATCACGGTTAGACCTCCAAGCGCAATCCAGACAACAACAATCACTGTTGCGGCAATCCAATTCTTCGGCTTCTCTTGTACAGTTGCAGCTTTCTCGCGGCAATCAGCCAGAATCGCAGGAGGAATCAGCTTAATCACAAGCCAAATTCCTAACGGTACGAGAATGAGATCATCGAGATAGCCCAGGACTGGGATTGGGTCAGGAATCAAGTCGAGCGGGCTAAAGGCATAAGCAACGACGATCGCAGCACAAATTTTTGCATACCAAGGTGTTCTTGAATCTTTACTTGCTAGGTAAAGCGCATAAACTTCCCGTTTTAAGGTCTTCGCAAATTGTTTTAGAGAGTGCATGATTAAACCTGACTACTTTCGACCCAAACGTGCCATCCTTCTTTGAAGCCATAAAATACGATCACTAGCCCAGCGATCGAATCAGCCCACCACCATCTGAATCCAGCATTTAACAGTAAGCCAAGTAAGACTGAACCAGCAAGATAAGCATCAATTAATGTTACACGAGCTTCTGTTTTGAGAATGGCATGATTCAACTTCTTGCCCGTTTGAGCTTTTCCGGCAGCTAGTCCCAACATCACTAGAAAAGTCGCGGCTAACCAACTGATGCCCAAAGGAGAAGCTTCAGGACGCGCTTGAGTGATCAGGGTGCTTGCAGATTGTACGAATACATAGGTCGCAATCACAAAAAACGAAGTCCCAATCAAACGCAGTCCGAATTGTTCTCGTCCAGGATGATTCAGCGATCGCAGTTGCCAAATTACAACGATCGAAGCCCCAATCTCAACCAGCGAATCTAATCCGAAGCCAATCAGCGCGATCGACTGACTTGGCAAAGCGGCAACCATAACGATCATAGCTCCAACCACATTCCAGCCCAATGTGAGATATTCGAGCAGCAGACCCCGCCGAAGTAATCGATCTGCCTGTTTAGAAGAAGCTGTTTCTTTCATAGTCGTGACGCTATACTTCCTAGCATTATCTAACAACCCGACTCGCATTCAGAATCGCAAGCAAGGCAACTCCAACATCTGCAAAGACTGCTTCCCAAAGTGTTGCAACTCCAAATGCCCCTAGCAGAATGAAGAACGCTTTGATCGCCATTGCAA
>JADEXW010000525.1 GCA_015206935.1 Pseudanabaenaceae cyanobacterium LEGE 13415
ACCTAATGATGCAGACAAGGTAGGCATTAATCCAGGTAGATCACTCAGCAACAGTGGATTGAGTTCAACGAGGAAGCTTTTACGTTCTGAATGAATACTGCGAATCGGCAACGTTTCTAACACGGAATCACTGAACGATCGTTGAATTGATCGCTCGATCGGAATTCCTTGATCAGCTCGAAAGAATAGATTCGGGACGACGAATTGAATCCCATTGTTGACGCGGCGCAACGTAAAAAGGAAATCACCGATCGGCAAACCGCTATAGATTCCGCGCTCTCCCACACCCGATTCGAGCGTCATCGCGGCAAAGAAATTGCGATCGATCTGACTCGGCAAAATCTCCAGCAATACTCTTCCTGTCTTCTCGTTCTGATAGAGGGTGAACAAGCCTTTAAGGGGTTTCGTATCCTTAATCACCTCATCAAAAGGGCGAAGCTGAGAGCGATCGACTTCAGCATTCGGGCGTTGAGCGGGTTTTGATTGAGCAACTCCAGGCACCACCCAGCCGATGCTAACTGGTAACATGACTAGCATGAACCCTAACAGAAAAGCCAGGAATCGCGATATTCGTTTCATTCGTGTCGTTCTACTCAGTACGAGGGTGGGAGCGTGAAACACAAGGGAATCGATCGATACTATCTTGTCGATCGCCTATCGATCGGAATTTAAGATATTTTTAATTCCGTCTGTTGAGTTTACACGCTTTACCGAGCTTCGACATAGCGGTTTTCTGTCAACGTCGATCGAACAGGAGCAGAATCGCCCAAATCGCCATTGCTCTTAAATAGTGGCTCGCTCGAAAGGTTCTTGCTGCCGTAATCGCTTCTGGTGTTCTAAATTGCAGTCCATTGCTGTAAATCTGATGTACAACTGATTCCGTTAGTGTCCAAGCTTGCGTTTTCATTCCCATTTGCATTAAAAATGCTGCAATCCCAAAATTAATCCCTGTCCAAACTTCTAACGGGTGAGTGGCATTCGGATTTTCGGGAGAGCCATCTGGCAGCACTCCGTTTGCGGCTCCGATTTGAACGCCCATTTTTTGACTGAATCGCACGAAGCAAGCATCATACACAGTTTGAAGTGCAGATTCAGCACACTCGATCGGCACAATATCAGGTAAATTCAACAATCGGGCATAGAATTGTCCGCACAGTTGATCCGCCATCACCACATCAGAACCGCTACCACTATCTAATCGATAGTAAGTTCCATTCCAGAGTTTTTCTTGATAGATAGTTCGCGATTGGGCAAGCCAAGATTGATAGAGTTCAACGGGTCGATCGATGATTTTGCCCATTGCGATCGCGCTTTCTAAAGCAGCAATCCACAGTCCACCACAATAAGCGCTGATCCCTTGCAAGCGCCAATCATCAAAGGTTTGATCGGGTGCGCCTGAGTTTTCGGGAATGCCATCGCCGTCTAAATCGAACTGTTTGAGATAGAGTAAGGTTTCTGCGATCGCGTCCCAACATTCTTCGAGAAATTCTGTATCTATTGCTCCAGTTAATAGATAGTCTCGATAGACTTGCAAAACAAAATCAGAGCCTAAATCTTTCCACAGATTGCAATCTTGATACGCGGTATAGTTCGTTTTCTCCCAAACATGCTCATTCGGTGCGCCCAAATCATGTGGAGTTGCACCTTTCGCTTTCCGAAGTGCCATCGGACTTTCAGCCCCGATCGTATAGTAGTAGCCGATCACACGAGTTCGATCGTCTTGTTGTGGAATGGCACGCGCAAACGATCGCATCACGGATTTTTCAAGTTCTGCCCACAGCATTAACAATCCGAATGAACCATACAATCGCACATCTAAGCTTTCATACCAGCGATAATCAATGCACTCCAACACAGCAAATTGACCGACTGGATCGCGCTCATCCGCAGCACTCCAAAGTGTTCCACCTTGCGTTAAATCATAGAGTTCATTGAACAATGCCATCTTGAACCAATCTTGCAGATCAGTTCGATCGAGAATTGGAGCTTGCCAAGCTTGAATTTTTTCTTGCCACGATCGATGATGTTTCAGAGCCGTTCGAGCGATCGACCCAGCATTTTGACCATTGCGACCGAAGAAATCGGTGTAGCGACGAAAATATTCGACTCCTTCTGCAAATTCTGTGATCGGAAAGTCCCAACTAAGAACAAAGGGAATTTGCAAAGTTTGACCCGGTTTCAAAGTAAAACGAACTGCGATCGCGCTTCCAATTCGTTCCCCATTTGAAGGCGTTTCATCATCTCGATCGCTTAATGAACCATCGTGCGAAAAGCTTTCCCAGAGTTCAGAGCCATCTTCAGGATTCCAGCGAGTATGATAAAAAACTTCCCAAAGATATGGATTCAGTGAAGTTGCGATCGCCCATTGTCCGTCGCCTTCTTTGGGTTGTTCAACCGTTCGAGACATCACGATCGCTAACTGCTGCTCATTTCCTGTTAGCTGATTAAAGTTACCTGCACTTTCGTACATTCGCGGCTGGTATTCATACACCGGACTACCATCATCTCTGAGGCGAATTTCCGGCGATTTGAGCGCATTGGTAAACCATCCGACCATGTTTTCCCAAGTCAGCAGAATACTCAGCGTAATCGGCTGATTTGTTGGATTGTGTGCTGTCCATTGAAACACTGCAACGGGATAGCTCGTTTCTTGATAGTTCTCTGCAACGATCGGTGAAAATTGCTCACAAGTTAACTGAGCTTGAAACACATTCTCATACTGAAACCAACTACGCGGATACAATGCGCTGTAAGTCCCAGAATTTTGCGGATACGATCGCCAACTTGCCAAAGTTTGATCAGTTGTCAGTGCATAGGCTTGGGATTGTTCTCCAACCTGTTCAAACACACTAAACTGACAAGCAGGCATCGATTCAAAAATATGTTCTCCGCCATCAATGTGCCAGAGATTAAAATCTCCTTTTGACGATCGACCAATACATCCTGCCCCGAATCCCCCCAACGGCGCACCATGCCACGCTCCATCATCCAAATTGCTGGAATAGCGCACCGTATAAGGCTTTTCCCAACCTTGCCCGATCAAACGTTTCCAAGCACAAGCGGGAATTTGAACAGAATTCGATTGAGTCATCGTTAAGTTTAGCGAACGCGAAGCGCGGTGCAAGCAACGGCAATGCCCAATATACTACGATCGATCCACTGCACTCGCTGATTTCCATGACTGATATTCCCGTTTTAAGTGATTTAGAATTTCTGCCTTTTATCAATCAAGAAGGACAACTTCCTGATCAATTCCAAGGCAAAGTTGGAATTTATGCCATTTTTGATCAAACTCAAACCTTGAAATATGTTGGTTTTTCCAGAGATGTGTTTCTGAGTTTGAGACAACATCTAGTTCGATGTGTTTCCGATTGTTATTGGGTGAAAGTTCAGATTATCGATCGACCCAGCCGCACAATTTTGGAAACGATTCGGACGGCTTGGCTTGAAGAAAATAATTCGTCACTTGAAGATGAAGCGAAATGGACACAACCAATTCAGGTGAAACCCTTGATGACCGATGAAGAGCGATCGGCTTACGAAAGCGCTCTGGATGAACTGGCTCAAATTAAAGCACTTAAAAATGTGGCTCGTCGCGTGGAAGCTGAAATTATGGCTCAATTGAAAGCGCGAAATGTTCAAGCTGAAATTCGATTTAATCCGAAGCTGAAAGAAGAAGGATTATTGGATTTGAAATAAGAGAGTTTTTGAGAATAGAACTCTTTTTGCTTTGTGCAATTGTCCGTTGAACGATCGTGTACCAATCACTTTTTCGGTGTTCACCTTATCTGGGGATCGCCCCTAAATCCGCCATTCTGGTTTGAGCAGGCAAAATTTCTCCAATTCCAGAGCGCTTCACTTTTCAAAGTCCCCCAAAATTGGGGGCTGGGGGGCTTACAGGTGTAGGTTTGTGTTGAAGTCATTACGATGAGTTCAAGAGCAACGCGAAAGTGGGCTGTGGAACTAAGGGTGGCATCCGAATTGGAAGCTGCTGGCTTAACCAGATCGGCAGCACAATCAAACCGAGGGCAAAACAAGATAACTGCCGCAGTTGAGGATGTTTAGGCGTTGGACGATTGGGAC
>JADEXW010000091.1 GCA_015206935.1 Pseudanabaenaceae cyanobacterium LEGE 13415
TTGTAAAAGATGGACAACCCCAATCGGCTGAAACATTCCGGGGACTATTTGGATTTGATGCAGAACGCGATCGAGCCTTTTGGGGAATTGATCAAGCCGATCGACCTTTAGTTGGTGTATCGGGCGATTATGTCAATTCGGTTGCATTAGGGGAAGCTCTGGCGAAAGCGGGACTGAAAGAAGCGGTCATGCTCGATTCTGGTGCAAGTGCATCTCTGGCTTATAAAGGTGAGTCGATGATGAGCTATACGCCGCGTCCGGTTCCGCACATTGTGGCTTTGATGCCGCCTGTTCAGACCGATTCAACCACTTGTCAAACCGCTGTGAAACCATAGAGTTTGATGCGATTTTCTAGAATTGTGGAATCTTGGTGAAGTGAGGAACTTTAGAGGCAAAACGTTCATCCAAAAAGATCATCTTTTGTCGAAAAAGTTCTATGCGTCGATCGATTCGCTTCTTTTTGCACAGTACGATCGCTTGTTTCATTGTTCTCGTTAATGTCTTGATGATTCAGTTGATCTTCCATGCTCCAATGCCTGTGGGTGGAAGAGTTGCAGGATTACAACTGCGATCGCTGTTTATTCCAGGACAAGCGATCGCTTGTACACAAATGGGAGCAAAAGATCACTGTCAAATTCTGTTATTCGATCGATCTCTGGAACTAACAATGAATTCAACCCGTTCTGAAGTGAAGCAGTGTGAATTGTCTTATGCAGGTCAGAGTGCAACCTGCGAAGGGAATTTTCATACGCTAATCATCGGAGGATGGATGCCCGTGATTTCAACTGATAGCACTTTGGGACTAACAAAAGCTCAGATTGAGACATTGAGAGAACAATATCCACAGCGAAATCTCTTTCTGCACTACGTGGGAGAAGACCGATTGCAAAGAACAATGACTGGAATCGCGATCGCAGCAGGAATTCTCACGTTTCTCTTTGGGTGGCTACATTTCTCAGAGGTTAGGCTTTATGCTGGTTTTGGATTGGTTGTATTTGTTGTAACTTTGATCATCGCTCACGGCATGATCTGGGGACTTGGATATGTCGATTGATATGAGTCCGATGAAAGCTTTTCGCTTCGTTGCAGGCGGATAAAGCCCCCCAGCCCCCAAGTTTGCGGAAGCAAGAGTCTTAAGCCCCCAAACTTGGGGGTTTGGGGGCAACTCCCTGAACAATCCATCACACGAACAATCGATCGAACTCACACGATCCTACAAACTAGCCGTCTTGCCCGTCTGAGCCTGAGACGGAACCGCCTCCACCTCGGTATATCCCATCTCACTCGCCAATTCCCGGAACATCGACATCTGTTGCTCAAACTCAAACGCTTCAATCCGCTTCAGCAAATTGCTAATGCCTTCCGAAGCCTCATATTCGGCAGGCATTCCCACAACAGATTCACCCATTGCAACCGCCCACGCATACCAAACCAATAACTGATTATTTTCCTTCAAAGCACCATAAGCACGAGAATATTCAGTATCTGTCCGATTTACAATATCGCGCATCACCTGAAGCTGATCTTGATGCGACAAGTTATAAAAATCACCCAGCAAAATCGGCGCTAGTTCCGGTTCTGCCGCTTGGGGAGCCGCAGGCGTGATCGAGTCGCCCATTTTCTCATAAACATAGTACAGTAGTGCCAACTGATCATCAGCAGAAAGCTGCTTGATGTCCGAAATTGCGCTTTGAAGACCTTCGCCCAAATATTCGGATGGATCGACGTTCTGACTTGCAGACTGAGGCATCGAACTTTCTCCATTAAAAACGTCATACAAGACGTATCAGGCTTTACAGATTAAAATCGCCCATCTCAAGACCGACTTACGGATCTAACCTCTGAAAGAGCTATGAAATCTGTCTTTCGATCGTTAAACGCAATCTGAAATTTCAGTAAGGTAACAGCACGAAAGATAGGAGAAATTATTATGTCTGAAATTAATACAGAAGCTCAAACGCAGGATGCTCAGTTAGTGGCTGAAGAGATTGCAGCAGGCGATCGACCTGCTCCGAAAGTGGATGTGTCCGCTGATTATGAAGCGGCTCAAGAATTTAGTACGAGCAGCATTGATGCAGATGGAAAAGGTCAAGAACTTGCCGAAGCGGCAACGGCTCCTCAGTTTGAAGTGCATTCCGCAGAAGAAACGGAACTTCCTACTGATCATCTCGCATCAGAACCAACAGGCGATCCAGACCTTTATCGTGATATGGCGAAAGAAGTGACGCATGGATCAGGTGCAACGGGAAATGTGGATGATGACTTGGTGAAAAAAGCACTGGAACTAGGAAAACCGGGAGAGCATTAAACTCGATCGAGGTTCACGATCGCTCGATCGATGTTGAGCATACATAATGCCAACGCCGATCGTAACGGTAACTGCGATCGCGAAAATCACTCCAACAATCCAATAAAATTGGCGCTGATGTTTTGGTAACTTCGACTTTACTGGAACAATCAGCGCTTTAATTTGATTGATGTTGTGTGTGGTGAATGCGATCGCAGTTTGATCTTTTAGCTCAGTTCTTAAAGCTAAAGCGTCTCTGAGCGTGTCGCATCCGGTTGTGATTTCTTGCTGACAAAATGCAAGTGTGCCTAATTGATGAAGCGCCCATGCTTCGGTAGTTTCATCTTCGAGTGCCCACGATGCAGAAAGACTCCAGCGCAACAGTTTTGACCAACTTCCCCAGAGTTTTGCGATCGCGAATTTCCCTTCTATCGATCGAACAATTTCAATTACTTCTGAAAATCTTCGCTGATTGGCTGCCCATTGTACTGTGACCATGAGCAATTCGCGTTCTTGCACAATTTCATCAGGCTGCGATCGCACCCAATCAAGCACATACGCCAGAACTTTTTCCATCCAGCTTTCCGAAATTCGATACTTGCTCCAAAGCTTGTATCTTCCTTGATCCGCCTCAAGAAATTCCAAATTTGAAACATTCGTAATCGCTGCGATTTGTTTTGCGGTTAATGAAACTCCAACGGTTGCTAATAGTTCGAGAACTTCACTTTCTTGATCAAACGGCTCAATCTCAGAAAGCTCGATCGCAGGATTTGCTTGAGAAAATCGCCGCACCACAGACGCGATCGCAAATCGACTCTCTGGCAAAATTTGCTGAAGTTGTTCGAGTTCCGCTGCGGTTAAATTCGGGTGATTCAACAGAATTAAAGCTTGTCGATCGCTTAATCCCGATCGAATCTCGGCTCTGGACGGTTTCACATCCGAGGGTACACGATACAACTGTTCAAAAATAATTTGTAAAAGATCCTCAAGGGAATCGCTCAGTTCGAGATAAATAATTCCATGTGCATAAGTATTCTGAAGTTCAGATTGTTGAGATAGCGATCGCAATAATGCAATCTTGGCAAATCCTGTTCCATAAATCTCGATCGACTGTCGCGCTTTCAATGCGGCTAACGCTTGCGAATCTGAAACTTCTGGATTTGAGAAAGTCTGATTTGGAGAAATTGGCTCAAACGATCGAGACTCGATATCCATCGATCGCAACACAGCACCGTACTCAGAGCTAATCAATAGCTCACATTCTTCAAGAATCAATCGAGCCACAACTCTGTGACTCAGCGCCGTCTCGATTGTGCTGAAGAAGGCAGAATGAGACATAACCCGCACTCGCTATTTCTGCGATCGGAGATATAGCCGTACCCATTTCAGTTAGGACATTTCTGAGAAGCCCCCCAGCCCCCAAGTTTGGGGGAGCAAAAGTCTTGAGCAAGCAGAATTGGGGGTTTGGGGGCGCTCTCGAAGTGTCCTAATCTAAACTTCTACTGCTATAGAATTTCTCCATAAGTCGGAATCATCATAGGACAACTGGGCAAAACCTGTCTAGTACAGAAAGCCCCCAAAATCGTTCCTAAGATGAGGTAGGTGTTCCGGTGCTGCGTTCCTCCATCAATAGAATCACGCCTTGAATCGATCCTTCACTGCTCATTAACGGCGTAGAAGTCACATAACAATCGATACTGCGTCCCCGACGATTAATCGCCGCCAGCATCACCTCGATCGCAGTCTCAGACAGTCCTAATAAACACTCCCGAATCGGTTGGCGCAACTGCTCGACAGGTAGCCCAATATCGAGATTAAGAAAATTTTGATCGATCGCTTCTTCCGATCGAATGCCCCATAGATCTTCCGCTTTGTGATTCCAAATTTGAATCCGTATATCTCGATCGACAACCACCACGCCCCCTTTCAAACTTCTCAAAATCCATTCTAAAAACGAGTTACTTTGATTCAGTTCTTCACTGCGGCGTTGCAGTTCTGCATTCACGGTTTGCAGTTCTTCATTCGTCGATTGCAACTCTTCATTCATCGTTTCGAGTTCTTCATTCGTCGATTGCAGTTCCTCGTTCGTCGTTTCTAATTCTTCATTACTCAATTGCAGTTCTTCATTCGTCGTTTCGAGTTCTTCATTCGTTGATTGCAGTTCCTCGTATGCCATTTCCAATTCTTGATTAGAATGTTCGAGTTCTTCCTGTAATCGTTTGTAGCGGGTTACATCGGTAAAACTCACGCTAATTCCTAAAATGGTGTCCGGTAGATCAATTAACGGCGTAATCTGCACATCTAAATAGATCGATTCGCGCATCGTTTGCCACTCGACATTACAAAGCGTTAACGATCGACGATCGACACAAACTTGCTCAATACACGATCGCAGTTCGACCGGACGATAAGAAATCTCTAAATCCTGAAGGGGGCGACCGACATCCCGTTGACTGATCCCAAACAGCGATCGAGCGCGTTCATTCACCAAAGCCAGAAATCCAGAGCCATCAATGACAAGTCGCGCCACCGGTGCAGTCTCAAATACCAATTCCCGAAGTCGCGCAAAGCTTGGCGAAAAGCTCATCATGTCATCTAAAGGAATTCGGCTCGTGGTCAGGGGTCGATCGCGCAGTGGCGCTCTGGGCACTTTCGAGAAGACGCGGCATCTAAGCTGAACGGGAGTAAACGTGCTGGCATGAGACAGCAGCATTTCCGCTTTGCCGAGAAATAGAAAACCACCATCTTTCAAGGAAAAGTGAAATCTTGAGAGAATTTTAGCTTGTGTTTCTGCGTTGAAATACATCAAAGTATTGCGGCAAGTGAGCAGATCGATTCGAGAAATCGGCGCGTCTTGAATCAGATCATGCCGTCCAAAAATCACCGACTGCCGTAAATCCTTACGAAACGTATAGTGACTATCGGATTTTTCAAAAAATTCTCCGATTTGTTCAGGCGTTAATCCGCTGAGTTCTCGCTCTGCATAAACTGCCTGACGCGCTTGGTTCAAAGCTTCTTCATCCACGTCCGTCGCATAAATTTTGACGCGATCACGAAACAGTTTCACGCCCAAAATTTCCGTCAGCAAAATCGCGACCGTATACGCCTCTTGTCCCGATGCACACCCAGCCGTCCAAACTCGAATCGGCTCTTTAGAACTTTTCTGCTCTAGAATTTTCGGGATGATTTCGCTGCGAATAAAATCCCAAGCGGGTCGATCGCGGAAAAAGCATGTGACATTAATCAGCAGCGTATTAAAAAGCTGGACGAATTCTTCGGGATGAACTTCGAGATAGTCTAAATAGTTGCTATAGCCTTCGATGCCAACATTCTGCATTGCCCGATTGATGCGACGCAGTAAGCTGGGGCGCTTGTACCCTGTGAAGTCAAAGCCTCGACTCCGTTTGATGTAATCGAGTAGAGCTTCGATTTCAAGATTGGTTTGGTCTTCCACGGAGTTCTTTCCTCGACGCTGGGGGCATTAGCCGATTCAACCGAAGCGAAAATCGCTGGTGTACAAACAGTAAGTGCAGGGGGATCAAAAATCTCCCGCAACGAGAGATCAATCGGTACACAGATTATCGGTTGTTTCTGCCACAACGCGATCGAGTCTGTCGCGTTTCAGGCGAAGCACGATTAATTTTCATCCTCCTCATTGTCTTCCGGTTGCAGCTTCAATTCCATTTGCTGTAACAAGACTTGTTTCAACACTGCTGCATTCTCTTCCACCTCCGCTGCTCGCTTCAGAAATTGCTCCTCAGATATAAAATGATTCGATCGACGTGCCTGTGTTGCCATTCGACGGGCGAGCGCTGCTTTTTCTTCTAAAGCACGATTCGCTGTCCAAAGTGCCCGCTCTAGATCATCGTCTTTTGCCGACGGCAAACTATCGACGGAGTAAGCGTGACCCACATGGCAGCGATACCGCATCAAATTCTGATCCTGCAACTCCCACAATACGCCCCCGCAGTCTGGACAAGTGAAAGCTGATGCCAATCCGGTACGTTCTCCCCGCTCGATCGCGGCTTTTTCCTGTGCAACCTGTTCTCCTTCTTGCGATATTTCCTCAGACATCAAGTTCTCCTCTTGAATTGAAATCGCTGAAAGTTCGATTAATCGCTCTGCAATCTCTCGAATTTTCAGAATGTCATCGACTTTGACGGTGTTAATCGCACTGCACGGCATTCCATCGAATAACGCTTCGTCGGGATCTTGCACGATCGCAGTTCCGCCAAGCGTTTTGATCGTCAACAGTCCAGCCGTTCCATCATCAAGAGTGCCAGTCAAAATTACACCGATCACCCGCCGTCCGTAAGAGTGCGCGATCGAGCGAAACATTGTATCGATCGCGGGGCGATGTCCGTTTTCGCGTGCGCCGTGATCGAGATGAATCCGTTCTCGTCGAATCATTAAATGATAATTAGGCGGTGCTATATAAATGCGTCCTGGCTCGATCGCGTCTCCCTCTTCTGGATGACAGGCTGGGATCGTTTTGAGACGATTAAGGATTTGGGGTAAAAGACTTGTAGCATGAGGAGGAAAATGGACGACTACAAAGATCGCGGCGTTTAGATTGCTTGGGAGGTGTTTGACTAAATCCGTTAGCGCTGTGACTCCACCTGCCGAAGCCCCGATCGCGATAATGTGATGTCCGGTCATTGCTTCTCCTGCCCAGATGTTGAAGGTTTTAGAATGATGCAATTCGGCGAGGAAGCTCAACCCGGATCGCGGTTCCTTGGTTCACTTCGCTTTGAATTGAAATCGTTCCTTGCATCAATTCCACTAAAGCGTGAACGATCGCTAGTCCCAAGCCCGTTCCGCCAACTTGTCGAGTACGCGATTGGTTCACTTGCCAAAATTCTTTGAAAATATCTTCCTGATTTGCGGGATCAATACCAATTCCTGTGTCTTGAACTGCGATCAAAATCCGTCCTTCTGGAGCTTCCCACATGCCGACGGTGACACGCCCCGAATCGGTAAATTTAACTGCATTAGAAATGAGATTGACCAGGATTTGGCGAATTCGAGCCGGATCATTAACGATCGGGATCACGTCTTGCAAGTAATCAAGTTCCAGCGCTAACCCTTTCTGTTCGGCTAAACAGCGTAAATCTTGAGTGGTTTCGCGAGCAATTTGAATCAGATCAAATCCAGTCGGGCGCAGTTCGAGTTTGCGCGATTTTAATTTCGCAAAGTCCAGCAATTCTTCGATCAGGGTTAGCAAATGCTGACTATTCCGAATCACATAGGAGACCATTTGATTTGCTCGATCGTCTCCCAATGGTGCAATTCGATCCCCTAAGAGTCGAGAAAATCCCAGAATCGCGTTCATCGGGGTTCGCAGTTCATGAGAAATCGTTGCCATGAATTGATCCTTGAGTCGATCGGTTTCGATCAGTTCTAAATTCTGAACCTGAATTGCTTGGAGTTGTGCTTCACTGCGTTTGCGGCTGGTGATATCTCGAATCAACCATCGGAGTACGGTTGGTTCTCCTTGTCGATCGAGAACCGTTTCAACCGTAATCGCTGCTGTGAAGGGTTCGGTATTTCGTCCACGCGCCATTAATTCCCATTCCTGCACTCGTTGAATTGCAGGTAATTGATTCAGCACCGATCGAAATGCCTGACGTTGTTCTTCAGGAATAAAACTAACTAACGGTTTGCGGATTAGATATCGATGTGTGACATTAAAAAGCCGGACGGCAGCGCGATTTGCCTCTCGAATGACTCCATATAAATCAGTGACTAAGTAAGCATCTGGCGCAAACTCAAATAGTTCTTGATATCGCTGTCGCTCCATCTCAATTTCAGATTGAGCCGCAACTAACATTTCATTTTGCTGACGTAATTCTTCTTCCGCAATACTCAACTCTTCTAAAGCTGAAAACAATTCTTCTAAACAAGTTTCTACGTCTACAGAAAGCGGCTTCGAGCTTTCTTCATCTTTTGTTGTCTCATATAGAGCTTGTGTTCGCTCTTGCACAGTGTGAATGTAATTACTCAGCAGCGAAGTATCAAATGCTTTCATGTCCCGATTAATTTGTGGCTTGAAATGCACATCTATAACCTTCACATAATCAAGGATTACACTCAAATGTGTATCTATCAGATGGAAGGTGAACCTTACGAACAGTACGATCGATATAGCAGTTCTAAATGAGTAGTGAAATGCAAGGTTGATTGTGCCCCCTAGGGCGTGTTTTAAAAGTAGCCGTTGGGACGCATTTTCCCGCGCCGGACTGGAAGTCGGCGCTAACGGTGCGAAGTCCGGTGAACGGGACTCAAGAGGTTGAAATTGCCTCTCAGTCCCCTTTCAGTGGACTTCGTTCTGTTAGCCCCGACTTCCAGTCCGGGGCGAGATAGCAACGTGAGTACAGAGCCTTTTTATACTTTTAAAACACGCCCTAGCCCCCAAGTTTGGGGGGACAAGACTCCTAGCCCCAAAATTGGGGGTTTGGAGGCGTTCCCGAATTTCACAACTCAAATCGGATTGCTATATAGAAAGTTTGCGGTATTCTAACGATAAATTTAAGAAGAATTCAAGATTTAAAACAAAATAACCTCAACGAATTTCGTTCGCTAAGGCAGAATTTGCATTGATTAGCACTCAATTTATTTACAAATGTTTAATTGAGCGATCGCGATTTCGCCACTGCAAATTCGATCGAATTCGTTAAATTAGTGGGATCAGAATTGACTCTGGCTAATGTTTCCAAAAATTCTGTAATGTTCTCAAATTGGCAATAAGTTGACGCATATCGAATACAAGCCGCTTCGCTTAAAGGCTGTAATTCTCTCAACACTAATTCACTCAATTCGCTGTCTGAAATTTCTCGATTCGTCCGCTGTTGTAACGTTGCCTCGATCGAACTCACCATCGTTTCAATTTGTGCCGTTCCGATCGCAGTTCGTTCACAAATCCGAGTCAGCGATCGCACCAGTTTTTCTCGATCGAAGCTTTCACGATTGCCATTTTCTTTCACCACCATCAGCGGCGCAAATTCTACCCGTTCATACGTCGTAAACCGATGATTACACTTGAGACATTCCCGCCGTCGCCGCACACTTTGACCGCTCTCAGCAGCCCGCGACTCCAGCACCCGGTTTTCCATGTTATGACAAGCAGGACAACGCATAAATTTTGTCGGTGATGATCAGACACATCATACAGCTAGTGTAGCAACTCTGATAATTTTTTCTTTGGCGCTACAGGCAGGGGAAGAATGGATATTCTTCATTCAAACTTCATCATATCGCGCAAAATTGATCGATCGCACAGCATGGCTTGATCACGATCGCTCATCGGTGCGATCTAAATCACATAAATTCCGCGCCTGACCGTTAGAAATCCAGTGATTCAGGGCAACTTTACTAAAGCGAACCTTGTTAGTTTGTTCCCTGAACTGGCATTGGTTCCCGTCCTCTTAATCTTTGGACGAATTTCACAATAGGTTAGCAACTGGCGCATGAAATCTCGTGATACTCAGAAGCAAAAATTGCTGGTCGTCGATGATGAACCGGATAATCTCGATCTCCTCTATCGCACGTTTTATCGAGAGTTTAAAGTGCTAAGGGCGGAAAATGGCCCCTCGGCGCTCGATATTCTTGCCAAAGAAGGCGATGTGGCAGTCATCATCTCTGACCAAAGAATGCCGATGATGAGTGGCACAGAGTTTCTCAGCCTCACTGCGTCCAAATATCCGGACATTATTCGGATTATTCTGACAGGCTACACCGATGTCGAAGATTTGGTCGAAGCGATCAACGCCGGAAAAGTCTTTAAGTATGTGACAAAGCCTTGGAGCGATGTCGAATTGCGCGACGTGGTAAAAAGCGCGATCGATACTCACACGCTCTTAAGAACTCGCACCGAAGAACTTCGCCGCACTCTGCAACGCGAATCGCTCCTCAATGCGGTTACGAGTACGATCCGAAGCGCTCTGAGCTACGACGAGATTCTGCAAACGATCGTCGAAACGATTGGTAAGAATTTCGAGGTCAGCGGCGCGATCGTGTGTCCATTCAGCGATGGTGAAATTCAAGATCAAACTTTCACCTATTGGAATGCTGCCACTCCTCAACCCGATTTAGCTCCAACGATTTGGGAAACCTATCAAGTCGAAGCGATCCCCGAAGTGCAAGGGTGCGATCGCATTCAGCAAGTTGTCGATCGTCAATCGGCTTACACTGCCGCAGATATTCGATCGACATTGATGGTTCCGCTCGTTTGTCAGCAAGAACTGATCGCCATCCTCGCGCTGCATGAATCTGGAAAAAGTCGCACTTGGCAACCAGAAGAGCTTGATCTCATTCACACCGTTGCGGATCAAGCTGCACTAGCACTTTCTCAAGCTCACAATTATGAGCAAGTTCGCGCCCTGGCAAAACGAGAAGCGTTAATCAATACCATTACAACCGCGATTCGATCGAGTCTTGATCCCCAAGAAATTTTTGCTGCCATTACTCAGCAACTGGGACAAGGTTTACAGGTTGATGGCTGTGCGCTGTCACTTTGGACTGAGGATGATAGCTTTGTTCAATGTGTGGGTCTGCATGATTCGAGTTGGGGCAATCAGAAACCGCCTGAAGCATTATTGCCTCAATCCAGTGTGCCGATCGAAGGTAATCCCGTTCTAAAACAATTGATTGCCACTCAACAGCCGATCGTCTTAAACGATTTAACGCAACATACCGAATTCAATATTTCAGAATTTCGGACTCCCGCTCGTGCGTTATTGGTTGTTCCATTAATTGCAGATGGGAAAATCATCGGTAGCATCTCACTGAGACAGAATACTCAAGCACGAAACTGGCAAGCTTCAGAAATTCAATTAGCCCAATCGGTTGCCGCTCAAGCCGCGATCGCAGTTCAACAATCTCGCTTGTATCAAACCACTCGTCAACAAGCTGAGAAACTATTGCAGCTCGATCGACAAAAAACTGAATTCTTCCAAAACATTTCGCACGAATTCCGCACCCCATTAACGCTGATGGTCGGGCCCCTTCAAGGGGCTGTAGCTTCGGGTCAAGGATTATCTGTGGAACAATCCACGATCGCGCTTCGCAATTCCCGCCGTTTGCTTCGATTAGTCAATCAATTACTCGATCTTCAGCGGTTAGATGCGGGAAGAATGCAGCCCAAATTCCAATCCTGCAACTTAGCAGAATTTGTCAGTCAAATTGTCGAGACCTTCCGCCCCTACTGTGAAAAGAAAGGGCTAACTCTAATCACACAGTTAGACACTTGCCCAGAGGTCTACCTTGATTTAGAGAAATTTGACAAAGTTCTCTACAACTTGCTCTCGAATGCGATGAAGTTCACGCCTGCGGGTAAAACGATTAGTGTCGCCTTAGAAGCGATCGACGATCAATGCTGTCTGAAAGTTCGAGATACCGGAATCGGAATCCGTGCTGATCAATTACCGCATTTGTTTGAACGATTCCGTCAAGCGGAAGGCTCCGAAAATCGCAGCTTTGAAGGAACAGGTTTAGGACTTGCATTAGTCAAAGAACTGGTCGAACTGCACAATGGACAAATCAATGTCGAATCGACTTATGGACAAGGAACCACATTCACGATCGACCTAAAATTCGGTGCAACTCATTTACCTTCTGATCAGGTGATCGATGCTCAAAGCGAAGTCCAAACGAGTCGAGCAGCGGTAGAACTTGCAGATTTAGAAGTCGAACTCCAAGACGATCGCGATTCTGAACCTGCACCTGTGCCCTCTGGAAATGAACATCAGGCAAGAATCCTAGTTGTGGATGACAATCCAGATTTACGCTCATACGTTTCTGGAGTTCTGAAACAACAAGGCTATCTAGTCTGGACAGCTCGCAATGGTGCAGAAGGATTTGAACAAGTCAAAGCGCATCGACCATCCTTGATCGTGACTGATTTAATGATGCCGATCGTATCAGGCTTAGACATGATCCGAATGATTCGCACACAAGACGATCTCAAAGGAACGCCGATTATTCTACTTACTGCGAAAGCGGATGAAGATACTCGTCTCGCAGGAGTTGAACGGGGAGCAGATGCTTATTTAGCCAAACCGTTTAACGATCGAGAATTACTGGCAGAAGTTCGTAACTTACTAGCACTCAAAGAGAACGAGCAGCGAGTTTCCCGAATTAATACCTATCTGACAGAATCCGTATTACGTCGATTCGTACA
>JADEXW010000526.1 GCA_015206935.1 Pseudanabaenaceae cyanobacterium LEGE 13415
GTTCTTTATTGATAACCAGAAAGCTACCTAGTCCTAATAGTAAAATACTCCCGATTTTGCTGACTTGTTGGGTAAAGGTGCTAGTCACAATCCCAATCTGAGTCGTACTAAAGCTCAAATTCGCTAATCGTCCAAATCGGCTTTGCAACTCTTCCCAGAACTGAGGAGCCGCATTCGTCGATTTCATTACCAATGCACCCTTAAAGGTCTCAACTAACACACCTTGATTCTCAGAGGAGAGTACTAATAAATTTCGAGTGGCTTTCTGCAAGGTAGGAAGAAACGGAACAACAGAGACAGTCATCAGAAATCCGATCACAATCACTGCGCTAGTTAACTTCCAACTATAAAACAACATAAAAGCGAGTGAAATTAGCGCGATAAAAAACTGACTCGGCAAAGTGATAACAACTTGCGATAGCAATTGATTAATCTCATTGATATCGCGCAATCGACTGATAATTTCACCACTTCGACGAGTTTCGTAGTAGCTCAACGGCAACCGAAGAATTTTGTGCCCAAATTCCAGCACAAATCCTAATTGTAAGCGTTGACTAAAATGAGCAATCAAAGTCGATTGTAATAGCTGTAAGCTACCACTAAATAAGCTCAGAACAATTACACTCACAACAACCACAGTAAGAAGCTGTGAATCTTGCCGAACTAAAACATCGTCTGTGAGAATTTGAATCAAGAACGGACTTGCTAGCGAAAGTATCCCCAATACCAGATTGATTAGCAATGCACTGAGAATGAGCGATCGATAAGGCAAGATCCGCGCCAGAAATCGACCAAAGCCGCTCTTTTCATCCGCTTTCGTCTGCGAAAAGCTTTCCGTGTCAGGCTCTAAGAGCAGCATAATGCCATTCCAAGCCGACATCAGTTCTTGTCGATCGACATAGCGCAATCCCAAAGCCGGATCAGCAATCACGAACTTTCGACCGCGTTTGCCGTAGAACACAACCCAGTGATAGCCCTGCCAGTGAATCACACCCGGCAGCGGAAGTTCATTTAATCGATCGAGAACTTGCTCTGAAACTTTCACCGATCGCGTTTTAAATCCTAAAGTTTCAAATCCGCGTCTCAGTCCTAGCAATGTCGTTCCAAGTTGTCCGGTTCCAACCGCTTCCCGACATCGAGCAATACTAATGACTCGTCCGTAATGTTTGCTAATCGATGCAAGACAAGCTGCCCCACAATCTTCTTCACTCAGTTGAGCAACACAAACATAGCCTTGTTTTAATGCAGCCACCATAATGTTTAGAGGTTTGAGATCAGTCGCGTCTTTCTCAGCAAAAATTGCACTACTGTTTCTTGGCGTGAAATCACATCAACCGTTCCTTCCATGCCTGCTTGTAATGGACATTGCCGCCGTTCATCTCCAACAAAAGATTGGGCAGGCTCCATTGTGATTTCATAGGTCGCGGCTGCGTTCTCTGATGCAGGTCGAGCATCTGGCGCAACAGTTTTGATCACCCCGTTCAAAGTGCCATAATCAGGGAATGGACAGGCAGAAACTCGCATTTGAATTGATTGCCCTGGTTTCACTTTATCGATGTCCTGTGCGGCGATTTGAGCTTTCAGAACGAACGGCGCATTTTCAGGCGCAATAAATGCGATCGCTTCTCCCGATCGCACGACTTGATCCGCATTGCGTAAGTTCAATTGCAGTAAAGTTCCCGAAATCGGCGCACGTACTAAGCTTTGGTCAAAACTACGTTCAACTTGTTGCAGTTCTTTTGACGTTCGATCGAGTTGCCGCTGGAGTTCAATTCGATTTTGCAATAACTGCTCCCGTTGTTGTCTCAAGGTTGCTAGCGTTGAAGCTCCTCTGGCTTGAGTTTGAGCAATTTCCTCTTGTGCCCTCGCAATTTCAGCATCAGTCGGATTCAACGCGGTACTTGCTCGATCGACTCTGGCTTGTGCAACTTGAACCGCTGCTTCTTTTTCTTGCAGCGTCAACGCTGGAACCGCTCCCGCTGCTGCTAACTGTCGAAATCGTCTCAGTTCTTCCCGCGCTAAATTTAATGCGGCTCTTGCTTCATCTACATTCGATGTCGCAGTTGTTCGCTGATCTTGAAACGATCGAAGTTGACTTCGCAATTGAGCTTCTGCCGCTTGAACACTTCGATCGACAACATTCGACTCTGCTGCAATCTGGCTATCTAAGGCTTGAATCTGAGCATTGATTTGATTCAGTTGCAATTGTCCCTGCCGCAAATCGCCTTCAAGCTGGCTTTTTGTCGTCATCAATCGAGAATCATCCATCCGAGCTACGACATCCCCAGCTTTAACTTTCTGATTCTCTTTCACAGCAATTTCTTTAACGGTTCCCTCGATCGCAGACTGCACCAGTCGTAAGTCTCCCGCAGGTCGAACCGTCGCAGGTGCTTTTACGGTCACATTATACTTCAGTACTGTAGACAGTAAAACGGCTGCTCCAAACACTGTTACCAACACACCGCCCCCTACGATCGCCCAAGGACTAAGACGCGGTAGAAATTCATTGTGACTCAGCGTTGGAACTTGAATCGGGGTGTCTTCCATAGCTTGCTCCTGAGTAGACTGAGGAAAGATCTCCGAAGACTGCGACCGGAGATCTTTACGATGCGTCGATTTAACCGACTTAGTAGACGATCAAGCCCTTCGGATCGAAGTTCAATTGAAAGTCTTTGAGAGCGCTGGTATCGATCGCGCTTTTATCAGCCGTCACGATTTGGCTCACAGTGCTGCCACCCGGACCCGATTGAGCATCAGCCTTGAACCCAAGCGATTCATTGTTAAAGTTGAACGTGGTGTTGATCAAATCTTTCAGACTGATTCCACCAGAGACGACTTCTTGTTGTTCATCAGACAGTTCAACGAACAATTCAGACTGCATAGAGACACGGTTCATAATGATTTCCTCATTGTGGTTTGTGTTTTGTGTGGGTTTGTTTTCCCAACTGTGCATAGTCTGGCTGATCGAATGGCTCAGTCACCAGGTCAATCAATGTTCAGTTTTTGTTCAATTTTTGAGCAGGGATTAAGAGCCAGCCATTGTCGGAATTCCCAATCCGGAGCGAATTCTATATGGATTTGATCGAGCTTGTCGATTTCGATTAGCAATTTCTCAATTTGGAGGGAATGCAGCCGCGATCGAAGGTGCAGTTTTAGTGTATCGATCGTTGTTTCAAATGCCCGATCTTCTCCCCCTACAACCTTAGTTTAATATCAGTACTTAGAGTACAGGTTGGTTCATTACATTTCCTGCTGGACTGTAGTGACAGACTAAAATATCGCTACCATTACCTGTTGCTAAACCCCCACCAACCTCAGTACAATTCCGCCAAATGATCTGAGTGTAGTGCCCGACATGATGCCACTCTCCTGTACTAGAAACATTCGGGAAAATTCCGTTGATAAAATGCTTCTTTTCATCGCCCCACAGTTCAACGTATTGAGTGACAGAAAAAGCCTTCGCTGTGCCTTTCGCAAGATTCTCTCCACCTCTTCCACTATGTTGAAATGTGCCTGTTTGTGCCAGGTAGTCCGCCCATTGTTGGGCACTGCTCGATAGATTCGCTGACCAACGTAGGGGGGGCACTCCGACTTCGGCTCGATAGCGGTTGTGAACTGCCAAAATGACTTCTGCTTGAGTTTGCAGCGGCTGGTTTGTGCCTGATTCCCATAGTGCATTTTCCGCAGTTTCAGCTTGCGAACCTGCTCGATAAATCACTAGATTTCCATCATCTTGCACCCGAAGAAAAGCTCCAGGCTGATTTGCCGTACTACTAAACCATCTTGGCTGCCAATTGGTGTCGTATAGCACGAGATTGCCATCGGTTTGCATGATCAACGCAAGCGGTACAAATAAGCCGCCCGTCTGAGTAGACCACAATGGCTGAAACTGCGGATTGTAAAGCACGAGATTGCCATCAGTCTGCATGATCAGTGTGTAGCTCTGGTTATTGGATTTCAGGCTTTGTCCTGGAGTGAGAGGTTGACCGGGAAAAAGAGTTGACATTGTAGTTCAGAAGTATGGTTACTAATAGACGATCGTGCTTGAGGTTACTTTCTTTATCCTCAGCAAGTGATAAC
>JADEXW010000527.1 GCA_015206935.1 Pseudanabaenaceae cyanobacterium LEGE 13415
TCTCCGAAGTGATCGATGCGACTCCAGAAGTTCAAAATCAGACACAGAAACCGTTTGCTCATCTTTCAGGGGATGCGGATATTGTCTGTCATCGATTGAATTTTCATCATGCAGGGCGTGTTGATTTGATGGAAAATTTTTCATTGAGCTTACCCGGTGGAAATGCGATCGCATTAATTGGGACTTCAGGCTGTGGCAAAAGTACGTTAGCAAAACTAATTGCAGGACTGTACGAACCGAATTCTGGTAACATTCGCATCGGTTACTACAACTTACAAGATCTTTCACTGGATTGTTTGCGCCAACAAGTGATTTATGTCCCCCAAGATGCTCATTTCTGGAGTCGATCGATTGTTGAAAACTTTCGTCTTGGAACCCCTTATATTTCTTTCGAGCAGATTGTTAAAGCCTGTCAAATTGCTGGAGCCGATGACTTTATTAGCCAGTTACCAAACCAATATCAAACCGTCTTAGGTGAGTTTGGAGCGAATCTTTCTGGAGGACAACGCCAAAGATTAGCGATCGCTCGCGGAATTGTGACTGATCCGCCTGTATTGATTTTGGACGAATCCACCGCAGGGCTTGATCCGGTTAGTGAGGCTCAAGTTCTCGATCGACTACTCAAATCCAGACAGGGCAGGACGACCATCATGATTACCCATCGTCCGAGTGTCATCGATCGAGCCGATTGGGTGGTATTGCTCGATCGAGGTGTTGTAAAAATTCAGGGTTCTCCAAGTGAGCTAAAAGCACAGTCAGGTGAGCATCTCAAGTTTTTATCGTACTAGGAATTAACACAATGTCTGAGCCAATTACTGAACTATCTACAGAACAAGAAGAAACGGTCACAGGTGGATTTAGACGGCAACCGCAAACCGGATTCTTTTTTCAAGATACAGCGATCGATACTTTCGGGGAGAGTGAAACCAGCTTTGAAACTCCATCAAGAGCAAGTATTGGATCTTCATCCCGAACTGGATATCGACTTCGACAAACAACATTTGCATTCTTTGGCGATTTTAGTTCGTTATCTCAATTGTTCGATCTCCTCCGTCGATTCTTCTAGGAAACTATGGCTGCCAAAACTTTCAACCTTCTAAGCATCGGTGAACGCGGCGTGGGTAAAACAGTCTTCCTAGCCGGAAGCTATACAGAGCTACAGGGTGAGTATTCTGCTGAACATCCGAAAGCATCTTGGTTTGACTGTCAAGATCAAGAAGTTCGATCGAACATTGAAAAGATCTTGCAGCACATTCAGAACACAGGTCTTTATCCTCCTGCAACGATCAAAATTACCAACTTTAACTTTGATCTAAAGCATCAGGGCTGGCGGGGAATTAAAACACGATGTAAGTTCCGTTGGTGGGATATTCCGGGCGAAGCCTGTCACATCCGCAACCCTGATTTTCAGGAGCTTGTATTGAAATCACATAGTTGCTGTGTGTTCATTAGCGCTCCTGGATTACTTCACGATCGAGAATATGCCCAGACTTTGACGGACTTATTTGATCAAGTGGTTGCGATCGCATCTCTCGTGAATCAACAGCGATTGAACTATTCTTTCGCAATTGTTCTCACGAAATGCGATTTGCTTGAATCCGGCACAGTGACACAGCTTCAAATCGAGCAAAATCTACAGCCATTAATCACTCGCCTTGATGCTCTCAAAGCAAATTATCAGCGATTCTATTCAGCCATCCCGATCGTGTCGATGCAAGGCACTGCGAGCTTAAATGCACGAGGAGCCGCCGACCCGTTACTTTGGTTACTTGCACAGTTAAACAAACATCATCATTTTCAGCCAAACTACAATCTAGCAACGGGTTTAGCTCAAACTGCACTGACACAACAGATGTTCCCATCGAATCTCCGTAAGTCAGTGGCGTTGCTAGCGATCGCAAGTATTAGTCTTTTAGGAATTGCGATCGCATTGTTATTTACGCTGGGATTGTTTACGATCGCTCCAGATCAAGCGCCCATCACTGAGCAAAAAGTACATCTCTAATGTTTCTCCTTTTCGGTCAACTGATCTATACAAGCTTCCCGAAAGTTGGATTTCAAGCACTCAGTAGTGCCGCGATTCCACCTGAGATTCAGCAGGCATTCATTGATCAAATTGTTCATCAACATTGGGATGCTTACAATCCGCCTGAACCAAACTATCGGGCTGTTTATCTGTATCGAATTTCTGAGGATCAAACTCTATTTGGTTGGCTCTACAACGATGGAGCCGACGACTTAGGACGAAATCATGTTCCGTATTTTGTCTGTTACTACTACGCAGGAGAACTACAGGCAGAGTATCTCGATGTTATTTTTACTTGTCTAGCGAAAGGGGCAGCAGCATTCGTCGATCGACAATCTCTCCCTAAGCAAATTGAAAGCGTTGTCATTGAAGATCACGCTACGTATCAGCCTGCTCGAATGGGGGTTTCGATTCCTCTAGAGCTTCAGGATCAAACTCGTCGATCGCTCAATCAAGGCAAGTTATTTAAGCTATTTGTCTCAGCAACGTTTACAACCTCGATCGATTCTTATCTCGAAGAACTTTCGCTTAAAGTTCTCGCAATGACCTCCGGAGGTCGGAGATTTGAAGTCAGCAAGATCGAGCCAGCAACTTATGAACAAATTTTATTAGCAAAAGCAAAAACACTCGAACCTGAAGAACAAACAGCCCCGATTAAACTCGGATTGGTACTCAGCTTCATTTTGCTGTTGAGTGCTGCGGCGAGCGGGTTTTATGTGTGGAGAAATCTTCCTAGAACAACAATGCAGCCTGTAAACAATCCGCTTGCAATCACTCAGCCTGTTGTTCGCAATTTTACGTTGTCAAAAACATTAAATTCTTCTCCAGCTTGGTCGGTGCTACTCGATGGACAAAGTTTGATTAGTGGAAGTGAAGATTGCACGATTAAACTCTGGAATATCGAAACTGGAACAGTCACGAATACACTATCAGGACATACGGATCTCATTCGATCGCTCGCTTTAACGCCCGATCGAATGCTCATTAGTGGAAGTGGCGATCGCACAATCAGACTTTGGAACTTACAAACCAATCAACTGATTCAAACACTCGATCACGGTAGTCCAGTCTGGGCAGTTGCGGTAAACAAAGATACGCTTTTTAGTGCTGGAGAAGACGGTGCTTTAAAGCTCTGGTCGCTGTCAAATCGAACATTGTTAAAGACGATTCCTGCTCATGAAGGGCGGATTTTTGATATTGCTGTTAGTCCTGATGGGAAAACGATCGTGACTAGCGGCTTCGATCGCACCATTAAACTCTGGAATGCTCAAACTGGAGACTTGATTAGAACCCTTACCGGGCACACGAATGCTGTTCGCGCTGTAGCATTTAGTCCTGATGGTCAAACATTGATCAGTTCAAGTTGGGATCAAACCATCAAACAATGGAACTTACAAACAGGTGAACTCATTCATACATTTGAAGGACATACATCGCGAGTCGTATCGATCGCATTTACTCCTGATGGTCAAAGACTAATCAGCGGCAGTCTAGATAGCACGATCAAAGTTTGGTCGATTCCCGATCGCAAATTGCTTCAAACCTTGAACGCTCACAAAGATTGGGTGTTAGCGATCGCGACTGATGGCGATCGGATTATCAGCGGCAGTAAAGATCAAACCATTCGGATTTGGAAAAACTAAAGTTTTCTGTAATTCTGAGTGTGTGGATTCGAGGATCGCTCTCATGCCGAATACGATCGCTTTTATTGCTCACAACACTCGCAAAGATGAGATGGTGCGATTTGTTACAGCACATCAACCGACATTCGGGCGCTATCATCTCATCGGGACAGCTCGCACCGCAGAACAACTTCAAGCCGCAACAGGGTTAGAAATCGAACAAAGACTTGCTCATTCACTCGGTGGCACAGTTCAAATTGCGGGAGAAGTTGCAAGCGGAAATATTTTGGCAGTGATCGCTTTAGTTGACCCCGATGCCGAGACAGAGCCGAATTTTATTGCATTGTTTCGGCTGTGTAATCTGTACAATGTTGCGATCGCGACTAATCTTGCCACCGCAGAAGCGATCGTCACTCGACTGGCTAAAACT
>JADEXW010000528.1 GCA_015206935.1 Pseudanabaenaceae cyanobacterium LEGE 13415
CTACCGTGTATACATAAGTCTTTTCGCTACGGTTAAATCGGCTAATGCCCCCTAAATCCCCCAATTCTGGGGGACTAAGAGGTAAGACTCCAGCTTCAAAGTCCCCCAATTTTGGGGGATTTAGGGGTCTGAAGACGACTTAAACGCAGTGAGAAAGAGATGTGTATAAACAGTAGGAATGGGGGATTTAGGGGGCATTAGCCGACGACAACGAAGCTTAAAGCATCCTCTTATACCGAATCAAATTGGTATTACGCGATCGGTAAACTAAACCAAACTTCTGTCCCTTGATCTAATCGGCTCGCGACTCCAATCTGTCCCCGATGCGCCGTAATAATTTGATTACATAAAAACAAGCCGAGTCCTAATCCGGTTCGATGATGATTCTGTGATCCTCGAAGATAAGGTTTCTTAAATAATTGATTGCATTGATCCGGTGAAATTCCGACACCCGTATCCGCGATCGTACACTTCACCTCAGCCCCTACCTTTTCAGCCTGTAATGTCACTGTAATTTGAGGGGGATTATGCTGAATTGCATTTGTAATCAGATTATCCAGCACTCTTTGAAGTTGAGCCGGATCAGCAGAAATCATCGGCAAATGATCAGGAATTTCATTCACTAGCTCGATCCGATTTTGGAACAGTAACGGCGCTAGATTCGATAATGTTCGATCGACCATTTCTGAGAATGCAATCGGTTGCGGACTCACGACAACTTTTTGTGGTTCGTGCGAGTAATCTTCGAGAAGGGAACTGATTAATTCAAGCTGACGATTACTGCTATCGACAATGCGATCGAGCGTCGATCGAGACAATGAAATCGTATCTTCTGCCTTCGATTGCAATCGTTTTAGCACCATCAACATCCCGATCACAGGCGTTCTCAAATCATGAGTGACCGCATGAACTAACGTATCTTTCACCTCATTCAACGATTGCAATTCCAGCATTCTTTGTTGTAATTCTGCGGTTCGATCTTGCACTTGCGACTCTAAATCCGCTGCAAATCCCTGCACCTTTTCATACAATCGTCCCTGTTGCAGCGCTAATTCTACTTGAGTTGCCAACCGTTCGAGCAATTCCACTTCAAACGATTGCCACTGTCTCGGCGCACCACATTGATTCACATTCAGCACCCCATACAAGCGCCCATCTTGATAAATCGGAATGCCAAGACTCGCCTTAACTTGGTACATCTGATAATAGAGTCGGAGAAATTCATTCGTTTCAGTCTTCTCTGAATCTGAATTCACTCGAATCGGAGTTTGAGCAAAAATGCGCTGAATATCTGGAAGAATTGGACGGGGAGATCGCGTTCCTAACATCGGACTCCACTGAGGAGCCACCGACTCTGCAACCGTTTCCGTAAACCCTGGCTGATCAAACACACTGATATAAACGCGATCGGCATTCAGAAACGCTCGAACTTCTGCAACGGTCGTCTCTAAAACTTCTTTCACATCCAACGATCGACGAATCCGCAGTGTACTTTCAGCCAAGAATTGATCCTGCTCAATTCGCTGTCTGAGCAACGATTCCACTTGATGCCGTTCTGCGATCGCTGCCGCCAACACTAGCGCGATCGTTGCCATCACACCCACAAAAATCTGAACCTGAAACAGCGCGTGCAGCAGTGTTTCATTGTTCGACTCTCCGAAATAGTGATAGTTCTGCGATACGCCCCAAACTGAAATAAATGAAGCGATCAGCAAGCAAATCACAGTCCCACGCTGACCCAACCGCAACGCCGCCCACACAATGAACAGAAACGGTGAATATTGCAGCACCGGACTCACTGCACCTCGCAACGTCGCCATCGTGCCCGTTGCCGAAGCGGGAAGGTACGCCAATGGGGAATTCGCAATCATCCAGCTAAACATCACAATCAACCCTACCCAAACCAGAAACTCAAGAACTCGTTGCCGAAATAGAGCCTGTTTCACCTCCCGACGCAGTGCATTCCAAGATCTTGGAATCCGAACTGATCGATTTCCCCAAACGACGATCGCAGGAGTCAGTACCAAAACTGAAACTGCATCCCCCAACCAAATCACAATCCAATTACCTACCAATTCAGTACCTGGAATAATCCCAGACAAATATCCATTCACCGTACTGATACTGGCATTCAAACTCGGAGCCAAGACCGCTCCAAAGATTGCCAGTATCAAAACATCTCGAACCCGACGCAACGATCGACAAAATCCGAAGCGTTTCAACAATCCGATCGCGACGAGAACTTCGAGCGTACTCCCCAGCCCCGCCACGATCGCGGTTAGCCAAGTTACCTGATCGAGCGATCGACCAAACAGCACCGCACCCACGAAAACACCAAGCCAAGAAAAGCGCTCTAGCAGCATCACGCCCGCAAGTGCGACCCCGACGGGCGGATACAGCACAGAGGCTTGAGCTTTGGCATCCAGTTGAATGAAGGTAAAAGCGAGCTTGGCACTGACAAAATAGACGATGGCAATAATTGCGATCGCGAACAGTGTAGACGCAAGTTTTGACTGTTTCAGCCACATGGCACGATAAACGGGCGCGTGAGGCTTGCCATGTTTCCAATCTCCGTAACTGAGGTACTGTTCGATCAACGACATTCAGGAACACCGACTACCCTAAAGTAGAGGGATTATCCTCTAGCGGCTTCCCCCAACTGGGTGAGGTACATCCTTTTTTACCGCTATGTTCGCCAATTAGTGCATGAATCAATGAGCTTAATTGAGTTTCGTCAAGTTTGCTACCAATTAAATCGCAATCAGCTCGTTTCTAACTTGAGCTTCACTATTTTTTCAGGAGAAACGTTAGTGCTTTTAGGACGGAGCGGCTGTGGCAAAACAACAACACTGCGATTGATTAATGCTTTGCTGCTTCCAACTCAAGGAGAAGTGCGGATGAATGATCGATCGACAAAATCTTGGAATGCGATCGACCTCCGACGACAAATCGGCTATGTAATTCAAGAAGTGGGACTATTCCCGCATTTCACCGTGGCACAAAATATTGCAGTGGTTCCATCGCTGCAAAAGTGGGAACGCGATCGCATCAAACACCGCGTGACCGAACTTTTGGAATTAGTTGGATTAGAACCGCAACGCTTTAAAGATTGCTATCCGCATCAGTTATCCGGTGGACAACGGCAACGAGTAGGAGTCGCGAGAGCATTAGCGGCTGATCCCCCAGTGTTACTAATGGATGAACCGTTTGGCGCATTAGATCCGATTACACGGGCGGAACTTCAGCGAGAATTTATCCGATTGCAGCGCTCATTAGGAAAGACGATCGTATTTGTAACGCATGATATTCACGAAGCGTTTAAGCTCGGAACACGAATCGGATTAATGCAGACTGGACAACTAGTAGAATTGGGAACGCCTGATGAATTTGCTCGATCGACCTATCCAGAAGCCCAAGAGTTTTTAAAGATATGGAATTTCTAACTCGATACGGCGATGAGATTTTAGAACGACTAGGAGAGCATCTATTCTTAGTTGGAATCGCAACTTCGATCGCGATTCTCATCGGCATTCCTCTAGGAATTCTGATCACACGCCGCCCAAAGTTAGGCAATCCGATTTTAGGATTTGCCAATATCATGCAAACAGTTCCGAGTCTGGCATTATTCGGATTTTTACTTCCCATTCCGATTATTGGTGGAATTGGGGCGAGAACTGTGATCGTGGCTCTCATCCTCTATTCCTTACTTCCCATCATTCGGAACACAGTCGTCGGAATTAACACAGTTGATCCAGCCGTTCGAGAAGCAGGACGCGGCATGGGAATGAGCGATCGACAACTCTTATTCCAAGTCGAGCTACCGTTAGCAATGGGCGTGATTCTCTCTGGAGTCAGAGTGGCAACCGTAATCGGGGTTGGACTCGCTACAATTGCATCGGCAGTCGGAGCAGGAGGACTCGGTGAATTTATTTTTCGAGGGGTCGCGATCGTTGATAATCAACTCATTCTGGCTGGAGCAATTCCAGCCGCGATCGTAGCGTTGGGTGCAGATTGGGGACTCGGTTGGATTGAAAGACGGTTAACAATTAAAAGATGAAAAGATTTCTCG
>JADEXW010000529.1 GCA_015206935.1 Pseudanabaenaceae cyanobacterium LEGE 13415
GAGTATCGATCGAAATCTGCGTGGAGCCTTGCATTGTTGTGTTAATTCAGGAAAACCAGAGTGAGATGTAAAGTGCGAATTCGGAGCGGTTTGCATTCAGTATGAAACAAGATGGTGAAAAATTGGGGAAAGTTTTTTAAAGAAAAATCCTGCAAGGAACGATCACTCACAGGATGAAGGTTGAGACTAGAACAGACTCGTTGATCAATCGATCGATCGCAAAAATCCACCCAAGCTCAAACAGTTACTCAAGACACATAGAACAATACAAGAACAAGGAGAAAATCCAGTGAATAATCACAGTGAAGGCAAAACTGCATCTTGGTGTGATGCTGCGATCGCGGATTGCTGGATCACTTGCAGTCTGGAAATTCGATTAAAAATCCGAGTTGCTAGCACTGATGGAACGACCGGTTTCATGAGGTAATCATCCGCACCAATCTCAAACACTTGGCTCTGAGTTTGAAAGTCTTGACACACGGTTAAAAAGATAATCGGTAGCCAGCGCCATTGTTCACTAGCGCGAATTGCTTTACATAAATCGATCCCGTTAATTTCAGGCATTTGCACATCGAGCAACACCAAGTCAGGCTGGATCTCATCTAGGACTTGCCATAAGTTAGCTGGGGAATCAAGGGGAATGACCTCCACTCCAAACGGACGTAAGACTTCTTGCAACAGGGTGATCAACGTTTCATCATCATCGATCGCTAAGACTCTAGCTTCAGTCGGTGTATCGGACACATTCGGAGCTTGAAACTTGGGTTCTGCGGTTTTTGCTTGATCCTGGAGAGTTAGATAGTGCTGAAGGTACTGAATCAATTCATCAGTTCGCTCGATCTCTTGAACGTTCGTTAAATCACCAGATTCAAACAATTGTTCTAGTTGGAGTGCGACTTGTGACCCTTCTGAGAAGCCAAACATTCCTAGCGCCCCTGCTAATCGATGGGAGTTTTGAGCCGCATCCGATCGAAGTTCCTCAGAAAATTCTCCCCGCTTCAGAACATTCACAGCGGCTTGTAATACGCTTAAGCGATCGAAGCTCAATCCTTTTACCTGTTGCCAAATTTCCGCCACGATCGCTTGTGTTCGCTCTCCCTTCGTTGGCAGTTCTTCAACATGCGGACTCAGCCCATATCCTTGACCATATAGGGTTTGGATCATTTGCTCTGCTCCAACCGTTCGGAGCGCACGGCGGATTCCTTTGACATGAGCTTTGATTGTTGATTCGTCTGGTGGATCATCTTCGAGCGACCAAAGCCGATCGAGGATTTCACGCCGACTAAAAATCCGCTGGGGATTGCGGAGAAACAACTCCAGCATCGTGTATTCTTTCGGTCGCAAGGTTAAGTCTTGATTCGCATAGGTGACTCTTCGGCGATCCGGTTCGAGACGCAACTTACCCCAGGTTACGATCGGAGACGAACTACTGCCGCGTCGTTGAAGTGCCCGAACTCGTGCGATCAATTCTTCTGGATCAAAGGGCTTCACCATATAGTCATCTGCCCCAGCATCCAGTCCTAGTACGCGATCTGCCTGATCCGTTCGAGCGGTCAACAGCATGATCAAGATATCTTGCTTGTAAGCTCTAACTTTGCGACAAAAGCTGATACCGTCTAATTTTGGTAACATGACATCTAGCAACACGAGATCATAGGGACAGACTTGAAGCAGTTCCCATCCTTGTTGTCCATCGATCGCAATATCGACAACATGGCTTTGATTGATCAGTGTCGATGCCAGCACAGTTGAAACCTGTGCATCATCTTCAACTAATAGAATTCTCATCGTTCACAAGGGTTGATTGCACCGGGCGGTGGATAGGTCGTTTTGTTCTAGCTTTGCGGGATGTCAAAGCAACAGTCCTTGTACATATACCAGATCTTGAACCCTAAAGTCGTCGATCGTTATTTATCGATTGAGAGTGCTACACATAGGTTGAAATCTGTAAGCATTCCCTCAGGTTTTGTAGTGTTATCTGAGCGATTGCATCACTGTCTAATTGGATTAAGCTATTTAGCGCTTGATAGTACTCCACGAGCGCGGATAGTTCTGCATTGTCGATCGCTTGTGATACTGTAAGGTGAATGGCTTTGACTTGCGGATAGCCCAAATATTCTAAAAACAGGTGCAGCGATTTTGCTTGTGCAACACAGGTCGGAAACCCGGTTAGAATCCAACCTTGACGGGCATCGGGTTGCCGCAGTCGGACTTCTAACATAGCGAGTTTGACGGCTTCTTGTGAGGGAAGGGCATCGGGTTGTTGAATTTCTTCAAGTTCTTCCTGTAAGCAGTCGTGCATAAAGGGTGAAAACAATCGCTGCATCGAAATCTGAGGAATTTTTAACTGTTCTGATAACGTTGCTGCGGGTTGATCGATGGTTGCAAGCCCTAAAAGAATCAACTGCATTGCCATTGTGATTGTCCTCTCTTACTGAGTATGGAAATCGATCTCATTTTTATATGAGAGAACAATAGAAGAAGATGGTGAAAAACAGGGGAAAATCGTGGACAGATCGTGAAATTGGCGATCGTCGCTTCGGACAAACAAAATAATTTAAAGGAAAAATCCAGGAATTCTTGAAAATCGAGAACTCCTGGATTCAGAATTTTGAGTCAAAAACTTAAACAGCGATCGCTTGCCGTTGTTCTGTCCAACGACCAAGCGGTTTACCCACGATCGCGAGTTGCTTCATCAATTCATCAAACGCATCTGGAGTGAGCGATTGCGGCCCATCCGATAATGCTTTCTTCGGATTCGGGTGAACTTCAATCATCAGCGAATCGGTTCCCGCTGCGATCGATGCCATTGCCATCGCTGGAACATACTCAGCGCGTCCCGTTCCATGACTCGGATCAATCATGATCGGTAAATGGGTCAAAGTTCTGAGAACGGGGATCGCTGACAGGTCGAGCGTATTCCGGGCATATTGTCGATCGAATGTCCGAATCCCACGCTCACACAGAATTACGTTCGGATTTCCGGCTGCTAGAATATATTCTGCCGCCATGAGCCAATCTTCGATCGTCGCTGCCATTCCGCGCTTAAGCAAGATCGGTTTATCTTGCGCTCCCACTTTTTTGAGCAGCGAGAAGTTCTGCATGTTTCGCGCTCCGATCTGGATCACATCCGCGACTTCCGCCAACGGTTCCAAATCAGCCGCGTCCATCAATTCGGTAATGATCCCCAATCCAGTCGCTTCACGAGCCGCCGCTAACAATCCGAGTGCGCTTTCTCCGTGTCCTTGGAATGCGTAGGGAGAAGTACGAGGCTTGAATGCGCCCCCTCTAAGAAATTGCGCTCCAGCCGCTTTCACACGCCGAGCCGTTTCGATGATCATTTCTTCGTTTTCGACCGAGCAAGGACCTGCCACCGTCACGATCGGATGATGTTCGCCGATGTAAACAACTCCATTCGGAGTTGAAACCGGAACTTCACTGGCTTCTCCGTGACGATACTCGCGGCTCGCTCGTTTAAAGGGCTGTTCCACTCGCAACACTTGCTCAATCCAATTGCTGGACTCTTGAATTTGAAGCGGGTCCATTGCAGCGGTCTCACCTACCAAACCGATCACCACTTTGTGCTTTCCAACAATTTTTTCGGGAGTCAGTCCCCAAGTGGTGAACTCTTCGGTCAGGCGAGCGATCTCGGCTTCCGGGGAGCCGACCTTCATAACCACAATCATGTTAAAAATCCCTGGCTTAATGTGTAGATCTGGGTTTGCCGATCGAGCATTGTCCTGCCCGGATCAGTCTTTGAGTTAATCGTACCGTACTCGATCGTTGCTAATTTTCGCTCTTGGTCTGCTTTTGCTGACGGGCTTCTTTCCAAGCCCCCACCAGTCGTCCAAGATTGGTAGAAAATTCATTTGCTCCCACCAATCCACCGACGCGATCTTCGTCCCAGGAGGCGGAGAGCAATCCATAAGACAAGCCCACGACCCCTAATCCAAAAAAGAGCATACTGACTAGCACGACTGCCACATTCGGCAGTTTGTAAATGCCTTTCGTGACGATGAAATAGCTCACCACAAATGTAGCGATGCCCAAGGTCGTTGG
>JADEXW010000092.1 GCA_015206935.1 Pseudanabaenaceae cyanobacterium LEGE 13415
CTTCATGCACTCCTAAACCATACGCTTCATAGCGAGTCGGAGCAATCAAACAATCAGAAGCGCGTAAAAGATCTGGAACATCAGAGCGAAATCCCAGAAATTGAATACGATCGACTAATCCTGCCTCTATCAATCGCTGTTTCCAGATGGGAACTTCTGCCCCTTGCCCAATCACTAATAGTTGAACATTCCAAGCTGGATCTTGACAAAGCTGTTTCCAGGCTTCAAATAGCACATCAAAGCCTTTTCGTCGATCGCTTAATGCACCAATAAACACAGCAATCGGACGATTCAAGGGTAAATTTAACTGTTGTCTCAGCGATCGAACTTCTTCAGGTGTTGCAGGGTAGAAGACTTCAGGGTCAATGCCATAGTAGATAGAGCGAACCTTAGATTGAGCAGCAAGACTATGTTTTACTAAATCCGATCGAGTTCGTTCAGAGTTCGCAATCACGATTCTTGCTTGCCGTAAATTTCGTTGCTCTGTTCGTCGAAAATACGAATGTGTGATTGCAGTCTTAGCCTGTTGTAATCGATTCACTTTCGACTCTGGTTGATACGCAGCATGAACATAATGTACCCAGTTCACATCCGCCCAACCACAGTTCCCACCATTAACTAACACTTGTCCGCCACGCTGTGAAATTCGCCGCGCCCACTGTTGTCCGACTCGATCGAGCAAAAACTCACCGAGAAAGTTTGAATTCGCAACTTTTGGAACCGGATGCCAGATTGCAGACTGTTGCAGTTCAGGTTCAACCCGATGCGAGACTAGATGAACTTCTGCACCTTGACGAACCAAATAATCCGCTAGCGCATAGTTCGCTCGATCCATTCCACCTGTTTTGATAAAATCCGCTGCAACCAATAGAAAAGGCTTCATTTTTCCCAGCTTAAAAGAACAGTACGAGATCGACGCGCAGCGACAAATAACGCAGTATTGATTAACCAGAACTCCATTCCAGCTTGACTCAGAAACAAGGGATAGCTAAACGTAATTGCGATCGCACCCATGTTATACGCAAAAATGATTCCTGCCCAAAGTTGCAATGAAGAAGAGCGATCGCTAATCACTCGCCAAATTCCACCACAAGCAGCAACGATCGCACCCGAATAAGCAATGATTAAAGGAATGCCGCCATCATACGCCCAGCCTGTCCATTGAATTTCAACCCAAACCGGGAACGTCATCGGATTATAATTATCGCCAAAGTAGTCATTCATCATCCCCCAACGTCCCAAACCTGCACCGAATGGGTATTGAGGAATGATGTCAAAGATTGTTTCTTCGAGAAACACACCACGGCTCTGATAAATCACAGTGTCTGGTGAATCAGCTAGCAATGTAAGCAAGCGATCGCTTAACATTTCACCCCCAACACCGACTGCCCAATGCGTTGTGATTACCGCAAGAACAATCATTGTACCGACCATGACTGCAACTTGCCGAACTCGCTTTAATTGCAGCAACACTAAGCCAATCACCAGTAAGCAAAGCAATGAAACAACCAAGGTCGATCGGACTTGCGAAAGATAGATGCAAAATAAGCCGATTGGAACACTCGCAGTACTGATAAGACGCATCAGGAAATGGCGAGTTTGCAATGCGATTCCCGTTCCAAGCAGTAAGGCATAAAATCCAGAAGTTGCAGCACTTCCAGGAACATCACTTAATCCGGATGGACGGTAAATATAAGCTCCGTTTGCTAGCGTAATCTTGAGTTGAGCGCCGCCGTGTTGTCCTTCTTCAATCAAAGAAGAAATCGCAAACTGGAAAACTTCAGGATAGTAAATCTGTAGCACCCCAACGATCGAACTCAGCGTGTGAAATCCCCAAAGTAGATAAATCAACCAGCGGAAATCTTCATCACTCAGCTTTAAGCGACTGACCCAAAACAATGGAGCTAAAATCGCCAGATACATGAAACACTGCGCGAGTCCGGCTCGAATACTACTGATGTAAGGATGCCAAAAAAGCTGAAGCGCCATGATACACAAAACTGCGATCGCCCAGCGTTTTGCCGGGTGATTTATTCCTGCTTTCGGAACTTTCCATAGCAATCCTAAACTTAGTGCGAATGCTCCAGCTCTGAGAAAAATTCTGAACTCTGAGACATCCGGGAACAGGAGTAGAACTTGCAGGAAAAATTGCACCAGAATAAAGCAATGAAGCCAGGTGAGTTGGCGCAGTCGAATTCGCCAGGGAGAAACTTGAGTCGATCGCATTCTAAGCGTCCTCCTGAAGAGACTGATCGTTCTGTAATCTCATCTCAGTTTTCTTCCAATACACAGCAAATTATCGCTGAATAGATTCCCTTTGCAGAATTCAGGATAGTTCCGATTTGTAAAAGGAATGCGTCCACGATCGCTATATTCAATTTTGATGTCTGATAGTCCAGCTTCTCGCGCAATTCGCCGCAAATCGACTTCTAACAGTGCAGTGATGTGAGACGGATACAATCCTGGTGCTTCTTGAAACGCATTGAATTGATTTTTCAAAAGCAACGTTAATTTACTCAGTAAACTAAGCTGATTCGGGGTCGTGACGATCACGTATCCACCTGGTTTGGTGATGCGAACTAATTCACGGTAGAATGCGCGCGGATTTTCTAAATGCTCGATCGTTTCAACCGAGATCACCACATCTGCAAAGTTATCAAACAAGCCGATTAGGGGTCGATCGAGATTTTGTCGAATGAACTCTGTGTTTTTTGAAAATTCTGGATACTGAACGGCATCAATTCCGATATAGCGATCGCATAATTTCGCAACGAAGGGCTTCAGATTTCCTGTTCCACAACCGACATCCAGTAACACACTAGAAGACGGATAATGCTGTAGTAGAACTCGCCGCACCATCTCATAGATAGCAACACTGCTCATTCCCAGACTTTGCTCTGCGCGAGTAATTGTGTTCATCATGTATGATTTACACCGTTTCCACCACATCAGAGTTATAGTTCCGCCGCACATATTCATGATATTTGTGGGCAAGATGCGTTCCAGGTTTGAGACAGTTCGCCACAATTCCCAAAACCGGACTCCCAGAAAGTTGTAGTCCTCGGAGCGATTCAAGCAATGCGGTTCGTCCTGTGTTACCAAGTCCAACGACCAAAACACTACCATCAGTCTGACCAGACAGAATTAAACTATCAGAGAAACCGAGAACAGGCGGCGCATCATAGATGACTAAATCGTAATGTTCTTTTAGCTCTTCCATGACTTTCTTCATCTTGGCAGAAGAGAGCAATCGACTTGCATCCATTTGCGGTTTTCCAGCAGTCAGAATAAAGAGATTTTGCTCCATTGGCGATTGTTGGATCAAGTGATGCACAGAAACATCAGAGGTTAGATATTGGCTCAATCCTTGCTCATTACTCACTCTGGCATAGGTATGGAGCTTAGAGCGATACAAGTCAGCATCCACAATCAAAACACGCTGTCCCATTGTTGCAGCAGCAAGTCCCATGTTTAGTGTAACGGTCGATTTTCCATCACTTGCAAGTGCCGAAGCAACCACGATCGATTGCAATGAATTCTGCAAATTCGACATTGAGATACTGAGATTCAAGGTGCGAAAGGCTTCGCGGAAAATCGCTGCATCTTCGCTTAAATCGATCGAGAAAGTCTGCGCTGATTGGGTCGAACCTTCTGAAGCAGCAGGTAAGTTCCGCAACGAAGCCATTGCAGGCAAACTAAATTCGCTCAAGTTCTTGTAGAACGGGATTACACTCAGCAGCGGGAATTTACTATCCTGCTTCAAGTCTTCAGCAGAGTAGAGAACATCATCAAGTTTGTCTACTAACAATCCAGCTAGCACACCGAGGAACACGCTACCGACAAATCCGAGAGCAGCACTCTGAGGAATCGACGGAAACACAGGGGCGGGACGTTGAGCTGGGGACGCAATAATTTGCCAAGGTTGAGTATTTTGAGCGGCTTCGATTTGCAGACTTTCGCGATTGGCAAGAAAGCGATCGAGACTATCATTCGCCACCTTCAATTCCCGCTGCAAATCGACATTTTGACGCACCAGAGAAGGAATAGTCGTTAAATTCGCTTGAAGCTGTTGAGCCGTTCCTAGTAGCGATTGATTTCTCGCTTCTAACGCTTTAATCTCATTGCTCACGGTAACAAGCTGGCGATTTAGTTCGATCAAGGTTCCGCTGAGATTTCCTTGTGCTTGTTGAATTCCAGTTGCCCCTAACGTTCGTTTTGCTTCGAGTTGCATTTGAGCTAAGATACCTTGTCTTCGCTTCATCAAGGCTTGAACTGGAGGAGCATCAGGAGTGAGACGCTGAGTATTGATCGAAATCTGAGTTTCTAACTGTTGAAGCTGTTCGCGCAGAGCTTGGAAGGTTTTTGACTCGCTGAGAGCAGAAGACGCGATCGCCACTTCAGGACTATTTCCTACTTGCTGTCTCAGGGTGGTATAGAGCGCTCTAGACTCCGCTAATTTCGCCTGAGTCCCTTTCTGCTCTGCTTCAATCTCTCCGCTCATCTTGATCAAATAAGCAGCGCGATCCTCTGGATTGACAATACTGTTTTCTTTGCGAAACGATTCAAGCTGACTTTGGATCTGATTCACTCGACTGTATAGATTCGGCAACTGCTTTTCAACGAACTTAATTCCTCGCTGTAGATTGCGGCTTCTCAGTTGTTCGCCATAGTTTAGATAGGTTTCAGCAATCTTTTCTACTACAGATAAACTTTGATTGGCATCATTGTCTAAATAGCTTACCTCAATGATTTCAGTCTCTTTCAACCGCGTGACTGAGAGATTCTTTAGAAACTGATCATACGTTAGAGGAGAAGGATACTCTTTTTGCAATGACTTAAAAGCAGGTTCTAGAATCTGTGAACTCTTTAGAACTTGAGTCAGAGTTGTATAGTTCGTTCCAGCAGCTTGCTCATTCAGCGGTACACCCAGTTGCTGCGCAGGATTCGATTTTGTCGGCTCAATCAGCAACCGGAACATACTGAGATAAATGGGCTTTCGAGTCGTTGACCATGCCATTGTTGCAGTAAACAAAATCAGTGCAACTGTAGCGACAAAGATTTTCCGCCGTCGCACCACGTCCCACACTTTCTTTAGATCAAGTTCCGATCGACTTTCTGTGCCTTTAAAGCTAAGAAAATTCAGAGAGTTGCCTGTTCCTTGACTTAGCTCAGATTGATACAATTTTGATAAGGGATTGATACTCATGCAACTTAGAAAAGGTAATCCGTGATGCCACTCGCGCAAATTTGCTGATGTCGCACAAACTGATACATCACAACTTGATGGAGTTGCGCCTAGTATTTCATGCTCTTTACCTTCGAGAGTCCGTGAGAGTACTGAACATCAGATCTGGGCAAATACTGAGAATCTAGGGATTTTACAGAGTGTGATTTTTGCAGAATCGCCTACCGTAAGTCTGCCTGCACCTAGATTTCAGTCCCCTATCTATGAATCAAGCTCTCAAACGTTTCGGATTTCGATTGGGTCTTGCTCTAAGCATGACTGCAACTCAGTCTTTAGCAGTGTTAGCACAAGCTCCAGTGCCGTCTTCCCCTTTACCTGTGGTACAGCCGCTAGAGGCGAACGCTGCACCTGTTGATAGTCGCTACAAGCTGGGTGCTGGGGATTTAGTGCGGTTAGACATTTTTGATGTTCCTGAGTTGACCTTTGAGCCGCGATACACAGTGCTATTGGATGGAACACTGAATCTACCCTGGATTGGTGGGATTTCAGTGCAAGGATTGACGCTAGCACAAGCTTCAGAGCGACTTAAAGAGCGCTATAAAAAGTATGTGCAAAATCCGGTGATCTCAGTCAGTTTAATTGCACCGCGTCCATTGAAGGTTGGAATTATCGGAGCAGTGAATCGTCCGGGATCATACATTGTGACGACGATCGGGAGCGAAATCACACAAGCAAGCCTTAGTCAGCGGAGTACGGCAGAAAGTGGAAGTCAATGGCCCACCGTCTCTAAAGCGATTCAAACAGCAGGTGGAATTGCACAATTAGCAAACATTCGTGAGATTGAAGTGCGTCGTTCTCAAACGGACGGCACAACCGAAAAGATTAAAGTCGATCTCTGGAAGTATTTGCAAGCAGGAGAACTCTCGCAGGATATTCCGCTGCAAGATGGCGATACGATCTTTGTTCCGACTGCAACCACGATCGATCCGACTCAAGCGAGCCAAGTTGCCACGAGTAACTTCTCACCAGAGCAGATTCAAGTAAATGTGGTGGGTGAAGTGACGCGACCCGGTGGCGTTGCGATTCGTCCGAATTCTACATTGATGCAAGCAGTTCTCGCCGCAGGTGGAATCACGCCAGGACGGGGGAACAGAGCGAAAGTTGAATTGGTGCGATTGTTGCCAGATGGAAAGGTCGATCGACGAGAGTTCAAATTTGATGTGACACGGGGACTCGATGAGAACTCCAATCCTGCAATTCATCAGAACGATGTGATCATTGTGAACCGGAGCAATACAGCAAAAGTGTCTGATCTGTTGGGATCAATTGTGAGTCCGATTACGGGTGCTTTTGGATTGTTGCGATTGTTGCTTGGAAACTAACTTTGGAATTGGGTTGAGGCAAGACTCCGATTGAGCGCGATCGGAGTTTTTTTACGCTCGATTCCAGGTTGTTGCACACTCACACACTGAGATAAATATCTAAAATTACGCATTTCCTTTCAGCAAATCCTCTGAATACCCGCAGATCTACATAGCTCCCGAAAAAATAGTTCTCTGTACAATCCAAACATCAGAAGTAAAACTCTCTCAGCTTGCAATGTTCCCGTAGCAGGGTTCGCTGTGCTTCTCTTGTAAGTCGCTTTTTCATTTTCAGCCTGTGCTTACAGTGTGACACCATTTTTCACTATGTCGTATCTTCAAACCTCAGATCGCCTTGTCTCGGCTCACCCCCGTAGAGCTACACCGCGAGACCCCAATGCCCCCTTGCGAATCTGTCATCTCTCAAAGTACTATCCTCCCCAACCGGGAGGGATTGAAACGCATGTGAGAGCATTAGCCACTTCGCAGGCGGAATTGGGTGCAACCGTCGATGTGATTTGTGTGAATGGGTGTGATGAAGAAGGTAGAGAGGTGAAGCGAACAGCAACGGTTGAAGAACTCGATCGTAATGTGCGGGTAATTCGTTTAGGTCGAATGGGAACTGTTGCCCGATTTGATGTGTTTACTGCATTTTCAGAGTACTTTGGAGCAAAAGGATTGAGCTACGATATTGCTCACTTACATGCTCCAAATCCTGCGATGGCACTGCACTGGACTTTAGCAAATTCTACAATTCCATTAGTCGTTACCCATCATAGCGACATTGTAAAGCAAAGGGTTCTAAAGCATGTCGTCAGCCCACTCCTACATCATCTCTACCGCCGCGCTGCAAAGATTCTGATTGCTAGCCCAACTTATCTAGCAGGATCAGATTTTTTGCGTCCTTATCGCGCTCAAGCAGAAGTGTTACCGTTTGGGATTGATTTATCGCTCTATCGGCAACCGAGTCCAGCCGCGATCGCATACGAAAAACGCCTAAGATTTAACTATCCGGGCCCGATCTGGCTGTGTGTTGGACGCTTAGTTTATTACAAAGCGCTGCATATTGCGATTTCAGCTCTTAGAACCGTTCCAGGAACATTGATTATTGTCGGTAAAGGAGAATTAGCGGATTCTTTGCGACAACATGCGATCGACATGGGAGTAAGCGATCGTGTGGTCTTCAAATGGCAAGTGAGTCAAGATGAACTGATCGGAGCCTATCGCGCTGCAACTGCACTTTGGTTTCCGTCGAATGCTCGAAGTGAAGCGTTTGGATTAGTGCAAGTGGAAGCAATGGCAAGCGGTTGTCCCGTGATTAATGCAGCAATCCCAAATAGTGGGGTGACTTGGGTGAGCCGCAATGGAATTGAAGGATTCACCGTTCCGATCGATGATCCGTGGGCGCTATCCGATGCGGCAAATCGCTTGTTGAGAGAACCGCATTTAAGAGGAAAATTCGCGATCGCATCTCAAGCTAGAGCAACCCAGTTCGATCAAACATTAATGGCTCAGGAAAGCTTACGGATCTATGAGCAAATCATTTATCAGAACACTCTGCAACCTGTTTTAGTGTAGGAACTGTGATGAGAATTCTACATCTGTATGCTGGGAATTTGTTTGGAGGAATTGAAACTTACTTAATCACTTTGGCAAAAACTCACCTGCCACACATCCAGCATGAGTTTGCACTCTGTTTTGAAGAGCGATTGTCTTCAGAACTCCAACAAGCAGGTGCGATCGTACACCCACTTGGAGCGGCAAAAATTCGATATCCTTGGACAGTTTGCAAAGCTCGATCGAACCTGAAAGCACTCCTGCATAAGAGGCAGTTCGATGTCGTGATTGCTCATGCCTGCTGGGTACAAAGTCTTTTTGGATCAGTCGTAAAAGCGCAGAATATTCCTTTGGTATTCTATGCTCATGACACTGCATCGGGTCGGACTGGGTTAGAACAATTCGCGAAACGAACGATTCCCGATTTAGTTCTAGCAAACAGTCGCTATACACAATCGACGCTTGCAAACCTCTATCCCGATACTCCAAGTCGGTTAATTTACTGTCCGGTGTTGAATTCAGCTTGTTCTAGTCAAGCCCGGCATCAAGTACGATCGCAGTTCCAAACACCGCTCGATCGCGTTGTAATCATTCAAGCCTGCCGATTAGAACCTTGGAAGGGACACCGATTATTATTGTCTGCATTAGCTCATCTCAGAACGGTTCCAAACTGGGAAATGTGGATTGTTGGCGGGGCACAGCGTTCTCATGAGAAAACCTATTTAGCAGAATTGCAGTCTCAAGCTGAAACATTCGGACTTTGCGATCGCGTTCAGTTTCTCGGTCAGCGATCGGATGTGCCGCAACTGCTAGCCGCTGCGGATATTCATTGCCAACCGAACATTGGAGGAGAGCCGTTTGGGATTGCATTCATTGAGGCGCTGTATGCAGGACTGCCGATTATAACGACTGCGATCGGGGCTGCACCAGAGATTGTGAATGATAGGTGTGGCTATCTCGTACCTGCGGGAGATAGTTCAGCGATCGCACAAGCGCTAGAGCAATTAATTACAGATACAGAAAAGCGCGATCGACTGTCAAAAGGGTGTATCGATCGCGCGATTGAACTCTGTGATCCAGAACGCCAACTGCATCAGCTATATGAAATTCTCGATCGAGAGCTATTTAAGAATGCTTTAGAGCTTTCAACTTGCTGAAAGATTGGGAAAACTACGATCGACCTTTATTGCCCCCTAAATCATGAAACAGCTACTTACTGCAACGCTAACTAGCACTTTTCTACTGATCGGTTCTGCGAGTGCTTCCGCGCTTACGACCGTTCTTTACAGTGGTGCGATTGGAACTCCTCCGAACAATCGTCCAGGGAATCAGAGTTGGTTGTATGTCCCTCGCCGCTCAAGTGCCACTCCAGCATCAACCCAAACTTCCGACAGTCTTGGAACTGTTTTCAACAGCACCTCAAACATTAATATCGAATCTGGGTACGGCTGGACTGCGACACCGCTCAATTCAACAACAGGATACAATCTGCAATTTAATTTGCAACTTCTACAAGAGGTTCTAAATCCGTTAAATGATCCCACCAATCCATCTGATACTAATGGGGACGGAAAAGCCGATCGTGCAGGGTTGAGCATTATTGCAATCAGTTCTGATGTTACAAAATCGATCGAGCTTGGATTTTTTGTCAATCGAATTTGGGAACAAGAAGGCGGAGCCACTAAACCTCCTCGATTTACTCAAGCAGAAGGAGTCACATTCGATACAAGAACGAGCGTGAATCAATATGATTTATCTATCTTGGGCAATACCTATTATCTCTACGCTAATAGTAACTATGTGACCCCAATTCTGACTGGCAGTTTGCGTGACTACAGTGCAGAAGTTTTGCCGTCTCCCAATCCCTATATCACGCCTAATTCAATCTTCATCGGGGACAATACAACCGCTGCCAGTGCCCAATTTAGAGTGAATCAAGTTGTCTTTACGGATTCTGCGATCGCGCCGATTCCTTTCGCGTTTAATCCGTTGTTTGGATTTGGAATGTTTGCAGTATCTCGATTGCGGAAAGCGATCGCGAAAAAGAAATAGTCAGCAAAAGAGGCGCAATTTCTCGCGCCTCTCGTAATTTATTCTATTCATCCAAAAACTATTTCACAGTTGTCGCTTCAACCTCGACTGTATCTTCAGCAGGCTTACCATCTACGGTTGCAGTCGTCGTGCCCTTCTGTGCTTTCAAGCGATCCATTAGCATCGAGGACACTTCAGCCACCAGAAGCCCCAACAGCACCGTATCATCAATCTGTCCAATCACCGGGATCATATCCGGCAATAAGTCGATCGGGCTAAACAAATAAAGAAGCGTTCCAGCAATGATCAACCAGCGGTATTTCGAGCTACGAACAAGATTGCGATACCAGTCGTAAAATGGGAGATTCATAGGTCTGTTTCCTTCACTCATGCTCTTATGATCTCAGATCCTAAAGGCTGCGTCTTGGAGGGAAAACTGTCTGAAGAAGGGGGAGAAACCGTCATTCGGGTGGAATATTTTGTAATCGCGATCGCATATTTCGGGTTAGCACTCGGCTACCTTCCAGGGCTGCGAATGAATCGCGCCTCGATCGCTCTTGTGAGTGCTGGATTATTAATTTCACTCAAGGTTCTAACCCTGCGACAAGCTTGGGATGCGATCGATAGTCAAACGATCGTGTTTCTGCTCAGTTCGATGATTGTGAATGCGAGTCTGGCACAAGCAGGATTTTTCCAAATTGTGATTGCTCGATTGCTCAGTCTTACCCGTAGTCCTTTTGGCTTGATGGTGATGTTAACTGTCGGGAGCGGAATCCTTTCGGCATTAGTTCTGAATGATACGATCGCGCTAATTTTCACACCGCTAATTCTGGATTTGACAAGTGCTTTAGGGCTGAATCCGATTCCGTATCTGTTAGCAATGGCGGGTGCAACGAACATCGGATCGGTAGCAACTTTAAGCGGTAATCCACAGAATATTTTGATCGGATCGTTCTCGAAAATTAGCTATTTGGATTTTGCTCGATCGCTGATCCCGATCTCGATCGTGGGGCTAATCATTCAAATCGGGCTAATTTGGCTGTTATATCCAGAGGTACGATCGACAACTCCATTAGAAGGATTTTCATCTCCAAAACCCCGAATCTATAAGCCTTTATTGATTAAGACAGTTATCATCACTGGAGCATTATTTATCGCGTTTATCCTGGGATTTCCGTTAGCAGAATCCGCACTATTCGCAGCAAGTTTATTGTTAATTTCTCGACGGATTAAGCCCGATCGATTACTTCAACCGATTGATTGGAATCTTTTAGTGATGTTCTCAGGCTTATTTATTCTCACCCAAGCAACTCAGCAATTGAACTTAACTGCGCCGTTAACTCGCGCGATCGACACGCCAGAAAAGCTCTTGGGCATCACTGCAATTTTGTCTAACTTAGTCTCGAATGTTCCTGCCGTCTTACTGATTCATCCGCTGATTCAACAATCTGATACACAATCTTGGTTACGACTTGCAGCTTCCTCGACATTAGCAGGCAATCTCACGATTTTTGGATCAGTTGCGAATCTGATCATGATTGAAGCGGCTGCCCGATTGGGTTATCGACTCTCGTTTCTCGAACATCTCCGGTTCGGGCTTCCACTCACACTAATTACCTTGTTTATCACTTACCTTTGGATTCAGTGATGCGATATTCTGTTGACAATTTTCTTAGTAGCCCCGACGCGAATCGGATTCTGTTCCAAGTTGATTGACGATCGCAATTAAATCCTGCACTGCGGTTTCTTTCTTACAAAAGGCATCCACCTTTGCAGTTTGCAGCATCACTTCAGTCTGCGGATCTTCCAGGGAAGAATATGCCAGAATTTTAATCTGCGGGTGAACGCTTTTAATTTGCATTGATGCACTTAACCCATCCATCACAGGCATCTGCAAATCCAAAACGATCACATCTGGGCAATGACGATTTGCCATTTCGACGGCTTCGCGTCCGTTGGAGGCAAGACCCACGAGTTCGATCCCTTCTTGACGCTGGAGCGCCAACTTTAGGCTAAAGCGGGTCAATTCATGGTCATCGACAATTAAAACACGCAACACTTTGCACTCACTAGAAAGCATGGGACGGGTGGGACGATTCAATGTGATTAAGAGTGTAGCGATCTGTACATGGGATATTGTCAAATGTGGTGTACGAGAGAATTAAGCCGCATCTTTTTTCTGATTTAAATGATCGCGTTCTCCCTCACGAATGCCATCTGTAAATTGAACTCCTTCAATCACCTCCGCCAATCGATT
>JADEXW010000530.1 GCA_015206935.1 Pseudanabaenaceae cyanobacterium LEGE 13415
ACCTAGGGGGAATGGTGAGTCTCGTCAGTCTGATCGTTTATGTAATTCTAGAAAGCCTTAGACTGGTCTGGGCGAGAAAGAATCGAAAAAATCTACGATCGCTCTTTCTCCTCACCATGAGTGGAATCGGTCTGTTTGCCGTTCTGTTTCTCTGGCAAGGACATCTCACTCATGGTGCTTGGATTCTGATTACAGGGCTTGTTTCTAGCTTGATTTTAGAAGCGATCGAGCTTCTCAGGCGTTCATACGATCGTTCTTGAAAGACTCAGATTTGACCGGGCAAAATGCTCCAGTTGCGGCTCTGGGGGCTTGTAGGTTGGGCAACGTTGGAGGGGACGCGATCGCCGATGCGATCGGTTGCGCCAATAAGGTAATCAAGCACGAACAACCAGCCAACAAAAATAGCTCTAACCGTTTCGTTTTCATTCTTCTGCATCACAGGCAATCTGCTCTGCCAAGATAACAAAATTTTGCTGCAATGATGCAGTTTCGTTTCAGATCTCGCAACGCTTGATCCCCACTGCGGAAACAACGTCAATAATTTCAACTAGAAAGGTTGACGCTAGAGAAAAGTAGTACTAGACTACTAATGGCAATCGGGCAGCATTGCGAACTTGCTTACAAAGTCTCAGTTCTGTCCCGTCGCGATTCCACTCCACTTGATCAAATACTTGGTAGAGAATGTACAATCCTCGTCCAGATTCACCCTCATTACAAGGAAGATGCCCTTCGACTTCTTCTTGGCAGCAACAGAGGGGCGCTTCAAACCCTAATCCCTGGTCTGATATAATCCACCAGTACTCGTCTGCAACCATCGAGAATTGAATTAAAACTTTCTTGCCAGGATCGAGGCAATTCCCATGTTTAGCGGCATTGACAAGGGCTTCTTGTAATCCCAAGCGAACTTCCGCTTTCCAGCGACTGGGAACCTTAGATAGAAGCAGGTCAAGAATCGGAATGAGATACAGCGTTGATGGAAAGCTGACCGTATTCCAACTGCGTCCAGCCGGACGAGGAGACATCGCAATCACTCAGAAAACCCCGTTGCTTTCAAATGGATCAACATACAGATCATTTAGCAATTGCACCTGGCAACACTTGGTTACTTCTACTCAAGATTAGATTGGCAATGGTTGAAGAACCGTAGAGTTGTTATCCAGCTTTACTGTCAATCCCAGACTTAAAAGAATTAAGCAACCTTGTTAAAAGAGTCAGAAATTCGTCGGAACTACGCAGAGGTATATCCCTCGGTGTAGCCCTCTTCATCCATCCTATACCAAAAGTCGATCGCTGATCCACCTATTTTGATCCTGAAACCCGTTCAGCGTCTTCGATATATTTTTTCTTCAAGCTTGCGAAAATCCTGTTCAATTTCTGCCCAAAGCCGTCGATTGTGGGGATCAGTGCGGAGAGCCTTTTTCAGATACGATCGAGCTTTTTCATATTCCCGCTCTGCAATCAAGTGTTGTCCCCAGCGATGATAGGTGATCGCTTGCCATTGACGCACATCCGGATGGTCGGGAAAGCGCTGGGCTAATCCTTCAACAAGCGCGATCGCGCGAGGAAATCTTTTCAGCTTGAATAGATCTTGAAGTTGCTCGTAAGAAGTTTGCAATAAATGTCGATCGACTAAAGAAAGCTCCGGAGCTTCTGGTGCGTGAGTCACTTTAATCGTGACTTTCAGAGGTTCTGTCGATTTCGGTTCTTCTGGCTTTTCTGATTCTGCTTCAGATGGAACGATCCCCAAAAGAAAGTGATACGCTTCGGTGATGCGAATGAAGCGATCTTTTGCACGATCGTCGCCCGGATTCAGATCGGGATGCAGTTGACGCGCTAGTTTCCGATAGGCGGCTTTAATATCTTCGTGGGTTGCTCCTGTCCTTAGCCCTAACAAGCGGTAAGAATCAGCGATATTCATAGATACAAAAAAAGGGCAGAACTTATTGCATTCTGCCACTTCTTTTTGAAATTGGTGTGACGATTAGACAGTTTCGATCACACGATCGATGAGTCCATACTCTTTCGCTTCAGCAGCAGACATAAAGTAATCGCGATCGGTGTCTTTTTCGATCTTCTCAAGCGGTTGTCCGGTACGATTCGCCAGCATGTCATTCAACTGGTGACGCATCCGAATAATTTGTCTCGCTTCGATATCGATGTCGGTTGCTTGTTGCCGTCCGGTTCCACCTAGCGGCTGGTGAATCATGATCCGAGAATGGGGCAAAGCTAACCGCTTTCCTTTACTACCTGCGGCAAGCAAGAATGCACCCATCGAAGCAGCGAGTCCGACGCAAATCGTGATCACTTCAGACTTAATGTGCTGCATCGTGTCATAGATTGCCATTCCCGCTGTGACTGATCCACCAGGCGAATTAATATACAACTGAATCGGCTTGGTTGGATCTTCAGAATCGAGATACAGCATGATCGCGACCAGTTGATTCGCGATATTGTCATCGACATCTTGGCTTAAGAAAATGATGCGCTCTAGGCTGAGACGCTGATAGATATCGATCCATTGCTCGTATGAGCTACCCGGTAAACGATACGGGACTTTTGGAGTTCCAATTGGCATAAGACAAAACTCTCAATTAAACGAATGCGGGAAGTTGTTTCGGTAGCTCTTTCGGACTGGCAAGAACCCGATCGATGAGTCCATACTCTTTCGCCTCTTCAGGCGTGAGATAGAACCGTCGATCGAGATCTTTGGTTAATTTCTCGATGCTATTGCCTGTATTCATCGACAGGATCTTAAGGAACGTTTGGCGATCGGCAAGCACTTTTTGGGCATCGACTTGGATATCCGTGGCTTGTCCTCTCGATCGACCATATTGGGGTGACAGAACGATTTCCGCATTCGGCAAACTCAATCGCGATCCCTTCGTTCCCGAAGACAACAGCAATACAGCACTACTCGCTGCCACGCCCATACAAATCGTATGCACCGGAGCTTTTACATGCTGAATTGTGTCGTAGATCGCCATGCTTGCCGCTAACGAAGACACGCCCCCAAACCGCTCACCGTAAGAATTGATGTACAGATAAATCGGTTTCGTCGCATCTTCAGAATTGAGATACAGCAGAAGTGCGACAATGCCATTCGCCGTATTGTCATCAATTTCGCCATCGAGAAATACAATACGCTCAAATGCTAGGCGGGTATAGATATCAACCCACTGCACGTATTGACTACCGGGAACGCGGTAAGGAACTTGCATAAGGCAGCAGGGTGAAGTTAAGAGGTTAGAGCGGCAACAGGTGCCGGAAGTTGCTTCGTACTTTCAAGAACACGATCGATGAGTCCGTATTCTTTCGCTTCCTCCGGAGTCATGTAGAACGTGCGATCGGTATCTTTGACGATTTTATCGATCGTTTGTCCGGTGTTCTTCGCCAGAATATCGAGAATTGCGGCTCTGTTTTCTAGAACTTCTTTCGCCCGAATTTGAATGTCCGTGGCTTGTCCGCGTGTTCCGGATTTCGGTTGATTCAAAACGATCGTGGCATGAGGCAAACTTGCCCGGAAGCCTTTTGTGCCTGCTGAAAGAATCATTGCCGCCGTTCCCACTGCTTGACCGATACAGATCGTATGCACCGGAGGCTTAATGTAGCTGAGGGTATCGCACACTGCAAACGCTTCAGTTTCAAACCCGATCGTTTCTCCTTCCCAAGAAGTCCCCGTGGAATTGATATAGAAAAAGATCGGCTTTTCGGGATCATCGAATTGCAGATAGAGCAACTGTGCAATGATCAAGCGGGTGTAGTCTTGGTTGGGGTTTCTGCGATATTCATCGATCGAGTGCAGAGGTCCGCCAAGGTAAACGATGCGCTCTTTCAGCATCAACGATGCCAAATCGGGGGGCGGAGTGCGATAGGACGCATCGCCGTAATAAGTCGAGGACTGAACAGCCTTAATCGGTGATTCCATAGCAGTTGCCTGAAACAATTTGCCTATAAGTGGCGGTTTACTTATGGTAGCGCGTGCAACGAGGAATATTTCAGCCCTGTCAGTTACGGTTTGTACGGTAATCGCGCCTCTATCCGTAGCGG
>JADEXW010000531.1 GCA_015206935.1 Pseudanabaenaceae cyanobacterium LEGE 13415
CTAAATCCCCCAAATTTGGGGGACTTTGAACACTGAAGTCTTCTTAGAATGGAGAATTTCTTATTACTCAAAGTCCCCCAGAATGGGGGATTTAGGGGGCTTTAGCCGATTCAACCGAAGCGAAAGAACTGGTCTGCATTCTATCGAAGTTTTTGCCTATTGAAGTTTCTGCGATCGAGTCGGACAAGCCAGCTTCTTCGCACCCTTCGGCTTTTCTGGAGCCTGGATCGAGGGCTTAACTGATTGACAAATCAAACTATCCGTTCCCGACGGAGTAAGCGCAACAATGCCCACATAGCTCTTAAGATCTGCCTCACGCGGAACTGCTGTGATCAGCGAATCCGTCCCCACTCGTAACCGATACGCATAACTGAAGCTTTGAGAAATCACATTTGCCGATCGCTCTAACTCTTCTAAACTTTTAGCAAATCGATTATTTTGCTGATAAAACCTCTCTTGTGCGGCGATCATTGCCTTGAGATAGGTTTCTGCTTCTTTCTGTTTCGCACTCGCGCTAGCTTGTTTCGGTTTGATTACGGTGTCGATCGAGCCTTGAGACTGACTCTTCGCCGTTGACCAAAATGCAGTCGTGCTACCTGCGATAAATCCGCCAACCACCACTAATGCAACCGGAACTGCGTACACCCGCCACCGAGTTTTTACCCAGCCCCGAAACGATAACGGTTCCTCTTCAAATTCTTCTTCCTCTTCAACAGGATCTTCTGCGATCGCGTCTTCAGATTCTTCGTTCTCAAGCTCGATCAGCGGTGTTAAAGTGGCAACTCGCGATGTCTGTTCCTTCCGCAAAGAAAATTCTCGTGTCCAAGCGATCGTTTCTTCTCCAATGCGTTTTCCTTGTGCCCGTACCAATCGAATCGAGTCATTGCCCAATTCCAAGAGTCCTTTTTGAATGAACGCCACGAGCGTTTCTTGGTTCAGCGGCTTCTGAGACTCTAAAAAGATGCACAAACAGTCCTGATCCATTCCCGCGCGTGCTGTGATGCCTTTCGGGGACAACACCGCATTCATCAAGGCAGCGATCGCATTGGGTTCACCTTGCTTCGCGAGTTCTAATAGATTCGACTGTTCCATAGACACACAAATTGGACTAAACGGGGATTACGGGGATGCCTTACTTTATCGCTGAAATCTCGATTCTGTCTAATTATCCGCACAATTGAGGATCGTTCAGGATCAGAATCGCCTGATTTAGAGAATTTTGAAATTCTCCATCAAGAATTCACAGTTCAGCATCAATGAATAAAATCGCAGCAAAGATTTGTCATAACAGCAATTTAGCCTATTTTTGCTGTGAATTCTTACCGCTCCAGGGAACACTCTGATTACGTGGGCAAGTTGCCCGAAAAATTTGTGGATCTGTCACTTCAGGAGCAGGGCGGTGCAATCTGTTAAGCAACAGCAAATTCTCGGCTATTTCATCGAAGAAGCGAAAGAACATCTTGATACGATCGAGCAAGGTTTGGTCGATCTAGCAGCGACGATGGCAGATTCTGAACGGGTGAATGAACTCTTTCGAGCGGCTCACTCGGTTAAAGGTGGCGCTGCGATGCTCGGTTTTGATGGCATTCAAAAAACGGCTCACCATTTTGAGGATTGTTTCAAAATTCTCAAAGAGCATCCAGTTAAGATTGACCAACGATTAGAAGACTTATTTCTCAAAGGCTTTGACACGCTAAAGGAATTGATCGAAGCGCTGCAAAGTCCGTTTGGACTCCGTGAAGAAGATGCCCAGCAAGCATTTTCGGAAGCAGAACCGACGTTTCAAGAATTGCAATCCTACTTAAATAAGCTAATTGCAGGAAAAGGTGCATCTCCAAAATCGGCTTCTTCTCAAACGGCTGCAACTCAGATCACCGCCGTTCTCAAAGCGATGTTGCAACTGTTCAAACAGGGCGATTCCCAAAAAGGACGACAGCAACTAGTCGCACTGTGTAATCGGTTGATTCAAATTAGTAGCACCACAGAGAACTGGGTAAAATTGCTGCAAACGGCGCAAAGAGCGATCGCGAATCCGAAAAATTCTTACGTCACTCTTGCTCCTGTCGTGATTAAAGATTTGAAGCAAGCGAGTGATTTGCTCTTAACCGGAAGCGCTAACAAAATCAGCGTCAGTGAGAATTTAAAGAATCTAGTTAATCCGCCTGCTCAACCTGCAAAAACAACTCCTGCACCTGCCGCAAAACAGCAAATTTCGATCCCGCTCGAACCAAGAGCCGCTGCTCGATCGCTCCTCGAAGCCTTCAACAAATCAGAACTCATCGAAATCGCTGACTTCATCATGAAAGCGATCCAATAGTTCCTTTGCCTCTAGACTTGGAATAGAAGTCTGGAGTTGGGCAATGGCAAAGATTGGATTTATCGGCACAGGATTAATGGGTTTACCAATGGCACAGCGTCTAATTGATGCGGGTCATTCTGTGACGGCTTACAATCGCACTGCTGAAAAATTAGAATCCTTGAATGGAGCCGCCATCGTTTCTTCTGCTTCGGAAGCGATCGCGGCTTCTGAGTGTGTGATTCTCATGCTTACGAATGCTCAAGCGATTCAAGACACGCTGCTGTCCGATTCTTCAGTGTTACGCGATCGCACTGTCATTCAAATGAGTACGATCGCACCGGATGAAAGCAAATCGATTCGGGATCAAGTCGTTGCCGCAGGTGGAAAATATCTAGAAGCTCCAGTGCTGGGCAGTATTCCTGAAGCGCGATCGGGAAAATTAATCGTCATGGTCGGCGCGGAACCTGAACAATTTGAACAATGGCGATCGATTCTTCAAATCTTTGGAGAAAATCCAATTTTGCTCGGCTCAGTCGGTTCTGCTGCAACTGTGAAGCTGGCATTAAATCAGTTAATTGGATCTTTAACCAGTGCGTTCGCTGCAAGTCTTGGATTAGTACTTCATGAAAATGTTGATGTCGAAGCATTTATGAAGATTTTGCGGCAGAGTGCTTTATATGCACCGACGTTTGACAAGAAATTGCAAAGAATGATCGATCGAGAGTTTGAAAATCCGAATTTCCCTACAAAACATTTACAGAAAGATATCGGATTATTCATCGAAACTGCACAATCCGCGAATCTTGAAACTGCCTCAGTGGAAGGAGTTCAGGAAGTTTTAAATCGTGCGATCGCACGAGACTTATCGGAGCTGGACTATGCAGCTTTATTCTCGATCGTTTGTCCAGAGCAGTAAAACTACACAAACATGAATTTTCTCTAAATAATTGGAATCTGTAACTCTTACCACTTTCCGGAGTTGCACATTTTAAGGTGAAATGGAATATAGACCGCCCCCGCAAAAGGTCAGATTTCGAGTCGAATTGTCCGAGTTTAAGACATCAGAGAAAAGCTGAAATGAGCGCTTTTTTGAAAGCAATGTAAAGACACTTGTTTTCTGGGCAATCTAGATCCAGCGTCCCTAAATTTTTGCGAACGTTCAGCCCAGAACCGACAGCATTGATTGAACCACGATCGCAGAATTATTCTGCAATTTGTGACCCCCCTAGCACATATCAAATCAGTTTAAGTCATCTGTGGCTTCTGAACGTTTAGCGGCTGAGTTTTGATACCGCGACCATTGCCGTTTGGGTTCACAAACCTATGCGTGTTTTGATCTATTCCTACAACTACCATCCAGAACCGATAGGCATTGCGCCTTTAATGACTGAGCTTGCCGAAGGGTTAGTTCGACGGGGGCATCAAGTCAGAGTCATCACCGGAATGCCCAATTATCCGCAACGTCAAATTTATGAAGAGTATCGCGGTAAGCTCTACAGCACCGAAGAGCGCAACGGTGTGATCATTCAGCGCAGCTATATGTGGGTCAAACCAAAACCGAGTTTGATCGATCGACTTCTGCTCGATAGTAGTTTTGTGTTTACCAGTTTCTTCCAAGCGCTGAAAGGGTGGCGACCTGATGTGATTTTGTTAACAGTTCCGCCACTTCCAGTTTGCGTTCCAGCGGCGCTTCTAAGCTGGTTTCACAATTGCCCGATCGTTCTAAATGTGCAAGATATCCTC
>JADEXW010000532.1 GCA_015206935.1 Pseudanabaenaceae cyanobacterium LEGE 13415
ACGTGCGATCGCAACAATCAAATCTCGTAGCTGTCTATCTTCTGGGCATTTTCCAAAGATGTGCAATCCGTCTCGAATCTGAGCTTCTTTTAGTTCGCAAAGATATCGATCGGTATTCGTAATTAGCTCTAAAATCGAATCCGAATCGCTGGGTAGCTCTGCCCTAAGATTATCTGTCTCAACTAATTCGAGAATGCGATCGCGGACGACATTCAAGCGTGACGGATCAAGATTCTGAGCTTCATAGTATTCATCAATCAAAGCTTCTAACTTCTGCAATCCGCCGTATAGTTCTGCACGAGTCATTGGCGGCGTAAGATGATCCAGAATCACAGCTTGAGCGCGTCGTTTCGCTTGAGAACCTTCACCCGGATCATTCACAATAAACGGATAGAAATGCGGTAAAGCTGCGATCGCAATTTCAGGAAAGCAAGTATCAGACAAGGCAACACTCTTTCCCGGCAACCACTCAAGGTTTCCATGCTTGCCGACATGCACGATCGCTTGTGTCCCAAAAACTTCCCGAACCCAGTAATAAAATGCGAGATAGTCATGGGTTGGCTCTAAATCTGGCGCATGATAGTTCAATGAAGGATCGCGATCGTATCCCCGCGCAGGTTGAATTCCAACAAATACATTGCCCAATTGAATTCCAGAAATTAGAAAATCTGCGGACGGAGTTCCCCAACGATCGATCATTAATTGTTGAACAGGCAAAGTTGAAAAATAACTTTCATACTCTGACAAAGATAGCGATTGATTAACTTTGCGAAGTTCTCTTGCTTCAGGATCATTAGTAACGCCTTCTGTCAGTCTGAAAACTAATTCATCGCCGCTCTCAGGAATGTTCTCGACTGTATATCCTTGAGCTTGCAATGCTTTGAGAATTTCGATACAGCTTGCAGGTGTATCTAGTCCAACACCATTCGCTAGGCGACCATCACGAGATGGATAGTTTGCTAGGATTAGGGCAATTTTACGATCGCGAATTTCACTCCGTCTCAGTTCCACCCAATTCTCAGCTAGATCTGCAACGAATTGAACGCGGTCGCGAACTGCTTGATATGTCACGACTTCAGTTTGCAATGCTGGATGCTTTGCTTGTACCGCTTTGAAAGAAATCGATCGACTAATAATCCGCCCATCGACTTCGGGAAGTGCAACATTAATCGCTGTATCTCGTGGTGATAGTCCTCTTAATTGTTCGCGCCATTGTTCAATCGTTCCACCGCTGAGGATTACTTGCAGAATTGGTATATCTAAAGCTTTCCATAGTTCAGGAACATCACCATCTGTAGAACCTAGAGAGAAGCTAGTGGTATTTAAGAGAATGTCGATCGAACAATGTTCTTTTGGCTGAAAATAGTTCAATAACTCGCTTTGAACATCAGGATCGCGGAGTGAAGACACAAAGACGGGAACAGGGCAAAGATCTCGATCGCATAATGCCTGACACAGTTCATCAATGACAGCAGTATTGCCTGATAGATAGTGAGCGCGATAGAACAGAATTCCAACCTTTCGCGCACTACAAATGGTATTCGATCGATAGCTACAACTTTCCCCGGTTCGATACAATCCCACTCTTGGCACGACTTGAGGATCAGCAATCTCACATCCAACATCAAGATAAGTTCTTGCTAAAAATTGAAGAGCATTACGATAGTTCTGAACTCCGCCCTCATTAAAGTAGCGCCAAACTCGTTCAACTTGAGCAAATGGAACAGTCGAATGGCTCATTAAATCTAAATCTGGTCGATCGTCTCCTGGTAGCACAATCAACGTTGCTCCAGACTGTTCCACGGTTTCGCGCACCACTTCCAACCCATACGACCAATACGATCGACCTCCAATAATTCGCAGCACAATCACTTTCGCCGCTTCTAAGACTTCCTCTGCGTAAGTATCGATCGTTAATTGCTGCTGAAGCTGAAGTAAATTCACGCCTCGAACTTCTGGAAACTCGGAAGGCAACTGAGAAACCGCAACAGAAAGCGTTTGAATATCTGTATCTGCTGCCGTGATCATGACGATCGGGGCGGGAGTTTGCTCAACAAAGACAACGCCTTCGAGATCAGGAGTCCAACCTCCAGGAGTCGCAGCAATTCGGTGCATAAACGCTTGAAACCGTGAACGTACAGGTTCCTAATCTATCGCGAATTTAAGAAGCGTTTCTACTAAATTGACCAATCTATAAGCTTGAGTCCTGGAACCTGCTCAAAATCGCGCTGATTTCGAGTCACGATCGTTGCGTCCTGTGAAAGTGCGATCGCGGCAATTCTCATATCTCTTTACAAACGAGCTTTCCGCAGTGGGCGATTTTGCTGTAAAAGCGATCGAAAACAATGATCAGCCGCTTGATCGAAATTAAGAACTTCGGTTTGTTTGAGATAGTCGATCGTCATCGTGAAGCGAGTATACAATTCAACAAAATCATCGTTAGGCTTGGCTTGATTAATTCGTGCAATCCAGCCGTTAAAAATCTCCTGAATCGTAATCACAGTGGTACACGCTTCAGGATGCTGATTAACTTGCTCTTTCAGTCGTTCATCTCCACGCAAAATCAAGGAGACATGATCCATATCTAAAATCAATCGACTCATGAATCTTGCGTCATATAGTAGCCTGGATCGATATCTTCATCTCCCAAAGCCTCTCGTTCAGCCTGGATAATCTCAACTACTTCTTTGAAGTAAACATCGTCTTGAAAAATTCCGAAAAGGTTCTTCCAAGGATTGTGGGCAGAGGATGGAATTGGCAAGTTTACCTTAACTGCTTCTACGTCTTTGATTTGATCGAGAATGATGGTTTTCAGACTTTCGATCGCGCTTTCCCGTGATTCTGCTTTCACTCGGTACGAAGGCATCTCGAACACAGATGCCTCATACTGTCCCGATTCCAGCCATTTAACTAATAAGGTGAGATCCATACCGGAAATTCGCAACGATAGTTCTAGTTTAACGACGATCGAGATCTTCAATTCTGAGTGTTAGAAATTTTATTCCTCGCTACACTGAGATATTCGTTACTCCTAGTCTGGTTATGTTTCGCCTGTTTTTGCTTGCAGCGCTCAGTCTAATCACCGTTGGAGCTTGTGTCGCGCCTCAGAAAGTTACGATCGAACAACGCGCCAGTGCTTCCACTCCCACCGTAATGGCGATCGACAATCAGTTTGATAGTGCTTCTGATTTTGCAGAAGGTGCAGCATTGGTTCAGTTCGGTCGAGAGTTTCGCTACATTGATCACTCTGGTCGGCTAACCGTCACACCAAAAATGGAGCTAGAAGCTTATGCACCGTTTTCTGAAGGATTCGCGATCGTGCGTCTGGGTGGATTGTTCGGCTTTCTGAATCGGCAAGGTGATTTCGCGATCGAGCCTCGATACGAGCAAGCTTCCAAATTCCAAGAAGGACTCGCAGCAATTCGAGTGAACTATCGCTATGGATTCATCAAACCGACTGGAGAAGTGGTGATCCCGCCAAAGTACCAAATGACATCGGGCTTTTCTCAAGGATTCGCGGCGGTGAAACTGGACGAGAAATACGGCTATATTGATCAGACTGGAAGAATGGTCATTGAGCCTAAATTCGAGGATGCTTGGCGATTTTCTTCCGGGTTAGCAACGGCTCGAATTGGAAAGAAATGGGGCTACATCAATCAAAGTGGACAGTTTGTGGTTCAGCCTCAATTTGATGGAGCATTTAATTTGTCCGATTCAATGGGACGGATTCGAGTTGGCGATCGTTGGGGATATGTCGATTCGAGTGGAAAAATCGCGATCGCACCTCAATTTTCTTTCGCGTCTGATTTTTCTAGTGGGTTAGCTTTAGTTCAAAGCAATCAAAAATGGGGCTATATTGATAAATCTGGCAAATTTGTAATCCCACCTAAATATGATTTTGCAGGAAGTTTTTCTGATGGATTAGCACCCGTCAAAATTGATGATAAATGGGGCTTTATTGATTCGACTGGAAAAATTGCGATCGCGCCTCAATTTGAAGAAGTTGGTGCATTTCGGGAAGGATTAGCCCGTGTAAAAC
>JADEXW010000533.1 GCA_015206935.1 Pseudanabaenaceae cyanobacterium LEGE 13415
GTTCTAGAAAACGCATCAGATCTGCTGCTGTGAGAATCGGTAGGGCAAGACTACGATCGCAGTTCTGATATTCTCCTGATCGCAGTTCATAAATTCTCAATGCCTGTCCATCATATCGCCATAGTTCTGGCACGTTCAGATCAGCATAAATCGAAAAGCGGTTGAGTGAACTTGAATGAATGTCCACTTCAACCGCTAAATCCGGTGGCGGGAATTGTCCGAGATCAATCTGAGCAATCCCACGCACCTGAGCTTCGTTTTGGATGTAATAGCACTGATCTGGTTCTAAGCCTTTGGATAAATCTTCTTGATCGCACGTTCGAGATCCTAAGCTACGAATCTCTAAATCAAGCTCCTCAGTTGCAGCTTCAATCAACCGTCCTAGTAATTTCTTAAAAGATTCATGCGGATCAAGCGGCATCCGAATTTCCAAAGTTCCACGATCGTAAGTCAGACGCAAACGCGGTTCTGATTCAAAGTCGCGAACAAGTGACTGGTAGGATTGCCAGCTAATGTTTCGTAAAACCACTCGATCGGGACTTTGAATCAGAGTTGCAGTCATAACCCGCTTAGATGTCTAAATCAGTTAAGTTCAGTTTCGAGCCATACGTTTCAATGAACTCACGTCTGGGGGCAACGCGATCGCCCATTAATACCGTAAAGATGCGATCGGCTTCCGCAGCATCTTCGATTTCCACTCGTTTTAATGTCCGAGTTTCAGGATTCATCGTCGTATCCCAAAGTTGCTGAGGCATCATTTCACCCAACCCTTTGAAGCGCTGAATGTGATAGCTGGCGTTATCTGGGAAGCTCGATAAGCGTTCTTGCAAATCTCGATCGCTGTAGCAGTAGTAGTGATTGCGTCCACGCTCCACTTTGTACAACGGAGGACAAGCAATGTACACATATCCTTGATCAACCATCATTCTTTGATAGCGATAGAAGAAGGTTAGCAACAAGGTTCTAATGTGCGCTCCGTCTACGTCCGCATCAGTCATGATGATGATACGGTGATAGCGCAATTGCGAGGTATCGAACTCTTCGCCTTTGATCCCTAATCCAAGTGCTGTGATTAGCGCTTGAATTTCAGTGTTCTTGTAGATCTTTGAGTCGTCGGTTTTTTCGATGTTGAGGATCTTACCGCGCAGAGGAAGGATCGCTTGGAATCTGCGATCGCGTCCTTGTTTCGCTGACCCCCCCGCAGAATCCCCTTCCACGATGTAGATTTCAGATTCACTCGGATCACGAGAGGCACAATCCGCAAGTTTTCCGGGCAGCGTCGAAGATTCTAGCACCGACTTACGGCGAACCATTTCCCGCGCGTGACGAGCCGCTTCTGCTGCTTTGAAAGCTTGAACCGCTTTCTCGATAATTGAATCCGATACATTCGGACGGAATTCAAGATACTCAGTCAGCACTTCACCCACGAGCGAATCAACGATCCCGCGAACTTCGGTATTCCCCAGTTTCGTCTTAGTTTGACCTTCAAACTCTGGATCAGGCACTTTCACTGAGATAACAGCCGTTAAGCCTTCTCGAATGTTTTCACCTGCAAGATTCGATTCATTCTCTTTAATCTTGTTGCGCTTACGAGCGATCGTATTCAGCGTCCGAGTCAGTACCGCTTTCAATCCTTCAAGGTGCGTTCCACCATCCACCGTACGAATATTATTCGCAAATCCGATGATGTTATCGGTGTACGCATCCGAACACCATTGCAGCGACACTTCAACTTGAATATTGTTGCGTTCGCCTTGAACGAAAATTACTTCTTCATGCAGCGGTTGCTTTTCGCGGTTCATGTACGCCACGTATTCGCGGATTCCACCTTCGTAGAAATAGGTTTCCTCACGCTCCGAATCCGGACGACGATCGTTAAACGTAATCTTCACACCGCCATTCAAATACGCCAATTCTCTTAAGCGTCCCGAAAGCGTCGTATAGTCAAACTTCGTTGTTTCCGTAAAGATCGTATTGTCCGGCATAAATGTAACAGAGGTTCCTGTTCTCGACTGGGAATAAGGCTTCACCTCCATTTCACCCTGCGGAACACCACGCTCGAAGCGCATCAGGTGGACTTTCTTATCGCGCCAGACGGTGACTTCGACCCATTCTGAGAGCGCGTTCACGACCGAAACCCCAACCCCGTGGAGACCACCAGAGACTTTATAACCGCCACCGCCGAACTTACCGCCAGCGTGTAAAATTGTCAGCACAGTTTCGAGACCAGACTTTCCGGTTTTCGCCACGATTCCGGTGGGAATCCCTCGTCCGTCATCGGTTACAGTTACAGAACCATCAGCATTGATGGAAATGTCGATCGTTTTACAGTAGCCCGCGAGTGCTTCATCGACGGAGTTATCGACTACTTCGTATACAAGGTGATGCAATCCACGCGGTCCGGTACTGCCGATATACATACCGGGGCGTTTCCGCACCGCTTCAAGACCTTCAAGGACTTGGATTTGTTGAGCATCGTAGTTTGTCGTCATAGGAAGCGTTCTTTAGGGCAAGGTGGAGCAAAATTAATCAGAAAAGCGAAACAAAAGTTCAAAAGGCAATTTCTATCAAAATTATAGCACAAATGGCTTATAAGCGGTTTTAGAGCAATCTCGGATGAATTTTGAAAGTAGGATGGATCGGTCTATTTTGACTCAGAATTTCCAGAATGAACCAAAAATCTTCATCAATACGCCTGTACTTATTATAATTGGTGGCGCGACGGCAACGGGAAAATCAGGTTTAGCGATCGAACTTGCAGAGCGCTTCGATTCGATTATCCTGAGCGCCGATTCGCGCCAAGTGTATCGAGAGTTTACCATCGGAACGGCAAAGCCAACGCGCCAAGAACGGGATCGGATTCCCCATTATTTGATCGATATTTGCGATCCAACTGAAACACTAACCGTTGCCGATTACCAAATGAGAGCGCAAGCGATTCTCAGTCGAGGAAAGATTCAATTTCTCGTGGGCGGAACCGGACTATATATTAAAGCGATCGCTCGCGGCATGAAGATTCCTAGAGTCGCACCCCAGCCCGAATTACGATCGCAGCTTCAACAATTAGGGCAGAAAACGCTCTATGAAATGTTGCAGCAAGTGGATACGATCGCTGCCAATCGAATTCACGCGAATGATCAAGTCCGAACGCTCAGAGCGCTAGAAGTCTTCTACGTCACAGGTCGTCCCATTTCAGAACAACAAGGAGAAGATCCGCCCAAATTTCCGATTTTGTACTTGGCATTGAATAGCGATCGCTTAGAGCAACGAATTGCGAAACGGACTGGACAAATGCTTGAAATGGGATTTGTCGAGGAAGTGAAAACGCTCTGTGAAAAGTATGGGGAACAGTTGCCGCTCTTAAATACATTGGGCTATGCAGAAATGCGGCAGTATTTGCGAGGTGAAATTTCACTATCTGAGGCAGAGCGATTAACTGTGCTGCATACACGCCAATTTGCAAAGCGCCAACGGACTTGGTTTCGGGGCGTTTCAGAGATCGAATGGTTTGATTCGGATGCTGTCGATTTAGTCGATCGAGTTGGGTCACGCATTCAGCAATTCTGCAAGAACGTGCAACGTGACTAGAACCCTACACGATCAGTTTGCAAGCGCGATCGAGAAACCTGACTGGCTACCCGGAATCTACTTTCTTCCCAAAGGGCAACGCGCCGCGATTATTGCAATTAATCAACTTCCCGTCAGTTCAGAAACGCTCTGGTTAAGATTGTTGGGACGCGAAACGGTTCAAGCTCAAGCAGTTTCGGAACTCATGACGCTACCTAAAAATCATCCGTTTCGTACCCATGCACTGAAGCAATTAATGAACTTGCGAAAAACTTTAGAAGCACGTCAAAATTTGAATAGAGATGAACGAGCGCTAGTCATGAGTTTGTCACCAATTTATCAGCAATGGGAAGAAGAAACGCTTCAACGAGGACGACAGGAAGGACGACAGGAAGGACGACAGGAATTATTATCGCGAGTCGTTCCTACCTTGTTAAGAACTGGTTTAACGATCGAGCAAATTGC
>JADEXW010000534.1 GCA_015206935.1 Pseudanabaenaceae cyanobacterium LEGE 13415
ATCATTGGTCAAACTCCGGGCAGTCGTGTGAATTTGCGATCGGCTCCTTCGACCACTGCCAGTTCTCCGAGTTATGGCTTGGTCGGTTATCAAGTGGTCGCACTTCAACAGGCACGCGGCGATGATGGACGAATCTGGTATTTCGTGGAATTTCCATCCAAAGCAACGGGCTGGGTGCGAGAAGATTTTGTCGATCTGCGTTAAGTCCAAAAATCGCGATGAACTTGGAGAATTTCTTCTGCAACTTCGGGAGTCTCACTGTTCCATCGAGTTATACCAAATTGATTTTTAAGTGCGACAGATCCGGCAAGCCCCCTAACCCCCAAGTTTGGGGGAACAAGAATCAAAGTCCCCCAAACTTGGGGGATTTAGGGGGCGAAAGATCTGGAGCATTGATAGATTGATTTGGTATTAAAGCTTGACGAATTGCAGCTTTGACTTGTTCTGCAACGTGCAATTCACTGCCACTGCCATCAATGCGAACAATCCGATTCGGGTTTTCTTCTGCTAGTTTTGCAAATCCCATTCTCACGCGCTGATGAAAGTCGATGCTGGCTTGTTCAATTCGATCGCGCTTTCCCCGCTGTTTCATCCGCTCGAACCCCACTTCTACATCGATATCTAACCAAATCGTTAAATCACTTTGTAACCCACCTGTAGCAACTTGATTCAGTTGATCGATCAAAGCGAGATCTAGTCCGCGTCCATACCCTTGATACGCGATCGTTGAATCGGTATATCGATCGCACAAAATTAATGCGCCTCGTTCTAAATGAGGACGCAGAAACTGTTCAACGTGCTGGGCGCGATCGGCAGCATAAAGCAGAAGCTCCGTTCGATCGTAAATTGGTTCCTCATCGGTATGTAATAACAGCTTGCGAATCTCTCCGCCTAATGAAGTTCCGCCCGGTTCCCGCGTCGGGATCACCTCTGCACCTTGAGTCACTAACCATTGCCGCGATCGTTCAAGCTGCGTCGATTTTCCACAGCCCTCAATTCCCTCAAAGACAATTAATCTACCGTCCATTGATTTATCAAAAGTTGCCATGACCTTATAGAGTATTTCAAATCAGGGATTTTCTATTCGATCTCCGCGAAATAGATCAATTTCGGGGTTATCCGCTATAAATGGGCTAGGGCAAAACGCCGATCGAGCGTTGTGTTTGCCCATGAACCACGCGCAAGAGAGCTTGTAACCATCTGCAAGACAGATTAAGATTTACGGGCGCTCACCTAGACCAAGGTATCGTTTTAGCGTAGGTTGGAAATGAATGAAGTGAGATTCACTTGTCACACGATTGGGGTTTGCTATGGCTCGTTACACCTGTCTATTCACTGTTGGAGTCCCCTTGCAGAATCTCCAGCCGCTGTTGAATCAGACGCTGAAATCCTGCAACCTGGATGTAATTTACGCGACTGAGGATTATTTGATGGCGCGAGAAATCCCAGGGAATGTGGCATTTCCAAAGTTGGTTACGGTTGAAGTGCTGATTGACAAAACAACAGCAACCGAGAAAGAAACTCGGATGAATTTTGTGATTAAAAACGAGGAGCTTCCTCTTCAGGTCGATAATCACTGCCGCAAGATGTACAATCTCGTGAATCAAGCGATAAGCGAGAATCAAGGCTGGAACCTAATTGAAACGGTAACTGGCTGAATCAATCTTAGGAATTGCAGAAACTCCGATCGCATTTTTGGTCGGAGTTTTTTTATAGCTGTTCGGGATCAATTCCCATCTGCCGCAATTTTTTTAACAGTGCTTGACGCGATCGGCGTTCTTGTTCAAGCTGCTGTTCCACGACTTTGAGTTGCTGTTCGGCTAATTCGGCTCGATCGCGTTCTAGTGCGATCGAGTCTTCAGGTGCAGGATAACGATTGCCTCGATCGTCGTACCAATACAGCCAATCTTGTGTAATCCCTTCGTGCGTTCCCGATTCGACACCAATCCCTAACCCGATTTCAGGCATCCAGAACGAATTACCAGTTTGACGAACATATCGACCATTGGTTAATCGATAGACCTCAAACGGCTCATGTCGATCGCGTCTCCAGTGATTCGGATTGTAAATTGTGTAGTAGAGAACGCCTAAATTCTCATAGTCCTGCATTTTGTCATCGTATTCGCCGCCGTACTTTTGAGAGACGATTTCCAACACCCACTGCGGCATGATCCCTTCTTCCCAGAGCAGGTAACTCAGGCGAAGTTTTCCGCTAGGTCTCACTCGTGGAACACCTAAACTTAGAAAGCCATCCGGGACGATCGCGGATTGTTTCGGGTCATAGTACAAACCCAAATTCACACCTAAAAACCAATCATTACGATCTGCCCAAAGCAAGGCAAGGATCGCTCTGAGAAGAATTGGAATCAAAAGTTGTAGCTCATTGTCCACAGGCTGATCGTCCGAGTCTGGCAAGTCGAATTCGGTGGGAAGAATTTGCAATGGGTTATGCTCTAACATCGCAGACCTCATGCAGGAGAGTTAGTTTAATTGTATTGGGAATGAGAGAGATCGAATGCAATACTGAGAGAAAGATAGCGAGGAACAAGGATGCAGTATCAGATTTTTGTGCAAAATCGTGCTGACCAGCACTTCGTCGCTTCAGTCCTCGGAATGCCGCATCTCGTTGCAGAAGGGCGAACGGAAGCAGAAGCGATCGGGAAAGCCAAATCTGCTTTAGAAGAACAATTGGCAACGGGCAAGCTAGTTACGGTCAACCTACCTGCGAAAGAAAGCTTTGAGCCATCAATGAAGTACGCAGGAATTTTTGAGCATGACTCAACTTTTGACGACTTCATGAATCATTTAGCCAAAATTCGCGAAGAAGCGAACCGAGCAGTTGAGAATTGGTCGATCTAAGCGGGAACGGTTGCAAATGTATTTTGAAGCCGATCGATTTCTAAATCAATTAAGTAATCGACTGTCCAATTCGCACACCGTTGCAGCATATGAAACGGGTAACTATTCGCGACTCCTACGACCGGAATTTTGGCAGCTTTAGCAGCTTGGATTCCTGAGAAAGTATCTTCGATCGCTAAACATTCTGAAGCGGTTAACTGAAGCTCTGGAAATTCCTGATTCAATCGATCGACTGCCAATAAATAACCATCCGGTTCAGGCTTGCTTACCGTTAAATCGTCGCCTGATACAATCACTGAGAAGCGCGATCGTAGATTTGCCCGTTCCAGAACCAGTTCGATTTCAGATCGAAGCGCACCGCTGACGATCGCAAATTTGCACTGCGGTAATTTGAACATGACATCTTCGATACCGCTGTAGATCGGCAACTTGTCGATCGCGCTAATTTCCTTCAGATATGCCTGAGCTTTTCGGCTGACTAATTCATCAAGATAAGCCTCAGTGACAATGCGACCACGCCGTTCGAGCATTTCTTGGATGCACACTCGATCGCTCCGTCCCAAACACAATTCGCGGAACTCTCCAGGTTTGGGGCGCAAATTCTCCTCGATTAGGATTTGCTCTAGAAGTTTGTCGTGGAGTGGTTCATCATTGATGATCACTCCGTTGAAATCGAATAAAACAGCTTTCAGCATCGGATAAAAGGCGCGATCATCCCGTCTTTTACCTTACACCCAGAGGCTGTCTAGGACACTGCAAATTCTCCATCAAACTGATCAAATTCCTCAAAATCAGTACTGGTTAATGCTTTTGTGCCATGCGTAATTTGATGTATCCACCAAAACTCCTGACTGCGAACGGTTGAGAATCCGGCTGATCCCATCCAAGCTTCGGTACTGTCGTGAGCATAGTCACGGATGTACGGCTCTTCAAAGATTTGTGTTAGCCATTCTGTTTCTCTTAGTGTTTTCTGATTGCCATCGAGAATGATTACTTCGCCGCTGGATTTAAGTAATCGATAGCATTCTTGCAAAATTAGTTTTGAGATGGATGGCGGTGTTTCATGAAAGAGTAGCGATGCTGTGACTAAATCGAATGAACTGTCTGGAAATTTTGTATGTTCAGCTTTGCCGTGAATCCAGTGAATGTTGACATT
>JADEXW010000535.1 GCA_015206935.1 Pseudanabaenaceae cyanobacterium LEGE 13415
ATTCAGCACTATATTCCTAGTTAGATATCATTAAGAGACTTTAGGCATAAGCAATAAGTACAAGAGTGTTCAGTTTTGCCAACAATTCTCTTCGCTCTGAAAGCCTTTTACCCATTGTCATAAAGCATCATCACAAGCAGGATAGCGCTCAATCCTTGAACTCGATCGCTTAATTTGTCGGCAAACCCTACCGATCGGGCGGCAGACCGTAATTCCATGCCATTCCCGCTTATCCGGCAACTACCCCTTAACGAGTTGGGTTTGCCCCAATGCGATCGCGGCTCATTCTTCTTAAAGTAGAAACATCAAGAGCGGACGAAACAAACCGCTAATTACTCCTCTCTCTTAATTTTGGCAATGATTATGTTGACTTCTCCTCGTTTGACTCCTTGGCAAGAAATGGAATTAGCGCGTCGTCAGTTTAATCAACTCTTCAACGAACTGATGCCGACTCGTGAGGCAATGTGGACACCTGCGATCGAGTTCAACGCAACTGAAGATGGCTTTACTGTTCGCGTTCAACTCCCTGGCATCAAGGCTGAAGATGTCGATGTCCAAGTTTCGCAAGATACGATCGCAATTTCTGGCGATCGCAAGTTCGAGCAAACCGATGCAAAAGGATTCCGCTCTGAGTTCCGGTATGGCAAATTCCGCCGTGTGTTGACTTTGCCTGCTGCGGTTCAGAATGATCAGGTTCAGGCTGAATTTGTAGACGGTATCTTGACTCTGACGCTACCTCGTTTACAAGCAGTGAAGCCTGCTGTTGTCAAGTTGAACTTAGCTGGAACCGATACGACCGCGATTGCACCTGAAGCTGAGACTGCACCTGAAGCGCCTCAGACCGAAGCTGCTCCTGAAGTTGAAACGACTGACGTTTGGAATAGCTAATTAGATGAGGGGGAGGATTCTAATTCTTCCCCCAACCGTCCCCCGAATCGGTTCGGTAGGTACGGTAAACACCCCTTCATGGAACGCATGAAGCCGAACAGTATATTAGGTAGGGGATTGAAGGATGCTTTGGTGGCATTGAACAAGCTTACCCGTTTGAGTTCCGCCGCCCCGAACCGATTCTGGCACTATTGCCAGTCCCCTACCCTGAACAAAGCATTTGATAGTGATGGAGCCGAAGCACCAATATGGCAAAAGTTGTTGGAATTGACCTAGGAACGACAAACTCCTGTGTAGCTGTGATGGAAGGTGGAAAGCCCACCGTGATTGCGAATGCTGAAGGGTTTCGCACGACTCCTTCCGTCGTCGGATACGCGAAAAATGGCGATCGCTTAGTCGGTCAAATCGCCAAGCGCCAAGCTGTGATGAACCCAGAGAATACATTCTATTCAGTGAAGCGGTTTATCGGTCGTCGATTTGATGAAGTGACCCACGAAGCGACCGAAGTGGCTTATAAAGTCCTCAATGTCGGTGGCAATGTGAAGCTTGATTGCACCGCACAAGGCAAGCAGTTTGCACCGGAAGAGATTTCTGCTCAAGTCCTCCGCAAGCTGAAAGAAGATGCCAGTAAGTATCTGGGCGAAGATGTGACCCAAGCGGTCATTACCGTTCCGGCTTACTTTAACGACTCTCAGCGTCAAGCAACCAAGGACGCAGGTAAGATTGCAGGTCTCGAAGTTCTCCGGATTATCAACGAGCCGACTGCTGCATCGCTGGCATACGGTCTCGATAAGAAGAGCAATGAAACGATCCTCGTCTTTGACTTGGGTGGCGGTACGTTCGACGTATCAATCCTAGAAGTAGGCGATGGCGTGTTTGAAGTACTCGCAACCTCTGGTGACACTCACTTGGGCGGTGACGACTTCGACAAGAAGATCGTAGACTTCCTCGCGGATGGTTTCGCTCGTGCAGAAGGGATTGACCTCCGCAAAGACAAACAAGCTCTCCAGCGTTTGACCGAAGCGGCTGAGAAAGCGAAGATTGAACTATCGAGCGTGACTCAAGCGGACATTAACTTGCCGTTTATCACTGCAACTCAAGATGGTCCGAAGCACCTAGATACAACGCTGACCCGTCAGAAGTTTGAGGAACTGTGCGCCGATTTAATCGATCGATGCCGCATTCCCGTAGAATCCGCAATCCGTGATTCCAAACTGGACAAATCCAAGATCGATGAGGTTGTTCTCGTCGGTGGTTCAACTCGGATTCCTGCGGTTCAAGCCGTGGTGAAGCGCGTTCTCGGCAAAGACCCGAACCAAACCGTGAACCCGGATGAAGTAGTTGCGGTTGGTGCTGCGATTCAAGCAGGTGTCTTGGCGGGTGAAGTGAAAGACATTCTCTTGCTCGACGTAACTCCGCTCTCCCTGGGTGTTGAAACCTTGGGTGGCGTAATGACCAAGATCATTCCTCGTAACACCACGATTCCGACCAAGAAATCCGAAGTGTTCTCGACCGCAGTAGATGGACAAAGCAATGTCGAAATCCATGTGCTGCAAGGTGAGCGCGAAATGTCGAACGATAACAAGAGCCTCGGAACCTTCCGCCTTGATGGAATTCCCCCGGCTCCCCGTGGCGTTCCTCAAATCGAAGTCACCTTCGACATCGATGCGAATGGTATCTTGACCGTTTCTGCGAAAGACAAGGGTACTGGTAAGGAACAATCGATCAGCATTACTGGTGCATCGACCTTGCCGAAGGATGATGTCGAACGCATGGTGCGCGATGCAGAAGTTAACGCATCTGCCGACAAAGAACGCCGTGAGCGGATTGATCTGAAGAATCAAGCGGATTCCTTGGCATACCAAGCTGAGAAGCAAATCGGTGAATTGGGCGATAAAGTGCCTGAAGCCGATAAGACCAAGGTTGAAGGATTGGTCAAGGATCTCAGAGACGCGATCGCACAAGAAGACTTCGATCGCATCAAGACCTTACAAACCGATCTGCAACAATCGCTCTATGGCATTAGCCAAAACCTCTATCAGCAAGCAGGTGGCGATGCTGCTCCGGGCGCTGATCCAGGTGCAAGTGCAGGTGGCGGTTCGACCGGATCGACGGGTGGTGATGATGTGATTGATGCGGACTTCACCGAGTCGAAGTAAGTGCTAGTGGATTGAACTTCTAAGTTGGTAGATTCCTTTGCTGGATCTGCCAGCTTTTTTGTTGAGGGTTATGATCTGAAGAAGAGATGCGGCGAGAGTATCATCTTGGAAATACGGTGAAGCTGAACCGAGACTTTAGAAAGTTTGTACGATCGTCAAACGCTAGTTGAGTCCTTTACTCATAATCAGGTTAGACGAATGGCAATCCCGAAAAAAGGAACACGCAAGATTTTGATTGAAGAAGAGCCGTTCATCTGGCTAGTTCGTCGGCAAGGCACCAACTGCCAATTGGATTACCCAGAGGGATGTCTGCACGTTGCAGTTGAACATTCTCAAGAACCTGGTTCTACTTTAGTAATCATCACAGACCGCCTTCATCCCAAGGGCTATAGCTTAGTTCAAAGTTGGCACCTTGAGCGGAGTGATACAGTAACTCCAGTAACACCTTCAGATATAGCATCATGGGTACAACAAGCATTACAGATGGGATGGCAGCCTAAACAATCCGGTCAGCCCTTTATTGTGAGGGTCGTCGATAAATCCTTAGAAAAAATGAAGTAGATAAATCTAATCGCACAAACCCTCAATTTTTTGGCTCGATCGAGTATCCATTCCCCCAAATCTCGCCTATAATCCAGCCAATTCTCTCGCTCCCGTTGTCCTCGCTATGCTGAAAACTCATAAACTCGAATTGGCTTGTGCGATCGCGCTTTTCCTCTCAGCCCCCGCCACCGCTGCCCCCCTAGAAAGCTGGCGCTTCGATCCCAATACCAATCAACTCGAAGTCACGGTTCCCGCAGGAGTCAAACCCCGGTATACCCTTCTGGCACAACCGACCCGCATCATTCTCGATTTGCCAGATACCCAGGTTGGAGCAGTCGCACCGAGAGGCGCGTTTTCAGGCGCAGTGCGAGAAATTCGAGTGTCACAGTTTCAGCCGAACGTGGCGCGAATTGTATT
>JADEXW010000093.1 GCA_015206935.1 Pseudanabaenaceae cyanobacterium LEGE 13415
GCAATCTCTCAACTCAGCTTAGTACCCATGCCAAGGGTCAATCTGGAGAGGAGCCGGATGAGCGGAAACTCTCACGTCCGGTTTTGAAGCCGAGCATGGGGGGCGACCTCCATGCTTAGGTTAACGGTTGGGCAGAACTGATTTACTTACGAGTTGATTCTAAAGGCAGACTTGACCTCGACCATTTAGAGCAAGTATGTGCTGAGGGAGTTGATCTGCTCTGTGTTATGGCTGCGAACAACGAAATTGGTAATATCTATCCAATTCAAGCGATCGGGCAAATCGCCCAACGTTATGACACTCAGTTTCTTTGTGATGCTTCTCAAGCCGTTGGTAAGATTCCCATACAGTTTGAGGACTGGGGCATTACCTATCTAGCCATCTCCGCTCATAAGCTCTATGCTTCCAAGGGAGTTGGAGCGCTTGTTGTTCGTAAGGGATATCACCTGGAACCATTAATGTTTGGGGGTGGGCATCAGCAGGGAATGCGATCGGGAACACTAAACGTTCCAGGCAGCGTAGGATTGGGCGAGGCTTGTCGGTTACGATCGCTCGAAATGGCAGCAGATGAAAAAGCGATCGCTGCTAAGCGCAACAGACTTCAAGCTCTGTTGACGGAAAAGATAGCAAACTTAGTCGTCAATGGAGATGAGCTTCATCGTTTAGCAGGCAATCTTCATATCTCAGTCCCAGAGATTCCGAACACTGCGGTCATTGCTAGAATTCGCCATCGATTGGCAATCTCAACAGGTTCAGCTTGTTCATCAGGGGTTGAGGCTCCTTCTCATGTGCTTCAAGCGCTGGGTTTGGACAGCAATGTTGTGGATGGCGCGTTCCGAATCGGACTCGGAAAATTTACGACAGATGCAGAGGTAGACCAAGCATTTGAACTTTTATCTAATGCTATCATTCAGGTTCAGAAAGCCCTCTACCCGGTTTTTTAAGGTGAGAAAATTTCATAAACCTGCTTAAGCCTTAAACGTCAGAATTGGATGCAATCGAGCCACCACTTCGACCAATCCAGCTTGAACCTGAGCATCAATCACAGGTGTAATTGGTTTGTAAGCCGCAGGTGCTTCCTCGATTCGACGTTCAGCGCGTAGGGTAATGCAATCGACTCCCGTTAATCCCAATGATTCCTCGGTCTCATTCGCCCCCCCACGAGTGAGATCAAAGCGCGATCGTACCCGTCCCGCTCCATGCGATGCCGAACAGCAAAAATCCTCATTTCCCTTACCTACTAACAAATAAGATGCAGTTCCCATCGATCCTGGAATAATCACAGGCTGACCAGAATGTGCTGGACACGCTCCTTTGCGCGTAACCCATCCTTGTCCTCCCGGTAAAGTCAAATTATGCGGTAAGTCATACACTAGCGGCGCTTCAATGTCTCCAAACACTTCGCGCAATCTTAATCGCAACAACTCTGCTAACAACGATCGATTCACGAATCCATAGTTCGCTGCTGTCGCTTCTGCTTCAAGATAGTCCGCAACCAATTCAGGATTTGCCTCTTTCGACAACGGAAAGAGTCGTGAGTCAGGATACGGAACTCCAACCTGCCAAGCGGTTTTCGCCCGATCACGCCACAGTCCGCCAATGTACTTTCCCACATTACGAGAGCCTGAATGAATCATGAAAGCAAGTTGCCCTTGCTTGACTCCCCATTGATGAGCCAAAGCACGATTCTCAACCTGTTCAACCCATTGCACCTCAACAAAATGATTGCCTGATCCAATCGTCGCGAGTCCACCATCGCGAATCAACCCCTGATCAAGCGTCAGTTCTTCAGGTGCCCAACGACTGTGACCCGTCATTGAACCATTTAAGAAAATACGATCGCTCTCTTGTGCAAGCTGCTCCAAATCCGATCGCACGAAACTCCCGGTCGGCTGATCCAACATTGCATCCAGCCATCCAATGATCCCATGTTGAAATAAGGCATGAAACGCTTGAGCTGTCATTGTCACATCGCGAGTTCCAAAAAAGTAATCGCCTTTCATTAGTTCGACAAAGCGATCTCGCTTTTCGAGAAATTGGTCGATCGACAAATCTGCAACGTGTAGGCGCATTCCACAGTTAATATCCGAGCCAACCGCAGCAGGAATGACTTGATCCACCGTTTCAACAATTGACCCGTTGCCTTTGGCTCACGCGAAGCGTGTTCGCAACGCCTGAATCTCCCGGATGAAAATCAGGTGTCGCGCAAACTCGGCAAACATGACCGCCTCTCGGATGTTTGACAACCGCAAGATTGGCAAGTTGCTTCAGGGCTTTGGCTTCGACGGGAAAACTCTCAGGCAAAAGAACCTCAGCAATCGGCGAATCCGCTTGATGTTTCCAACGAACCAAGTAAGTTCCGTCCAAATACTGAACATCTAGCCCCTGTCGAGCCAACGCCCGCAAGAGTCGAGAAAGATTTTTAGGCTGCATAAAGTAGTCAGAGCCAAACAATGGCTCAAGAAGTACTGTAAAGAAGGGTGACTAGGGTTCAGCAGCCGCAGTCAAAATCTTGTGAAGACCTCAGCTTTCGTGGAATCTAGAAAGCAGATCTACTTACTTCTATCTACTAACATATCTCTCAGCGATGTTGCAAGTCGTTGCTCTGAAATTGATTTAATATTCAGTGATCATTCCGGCACGTCAGCGTTGCCTTCCGCTCACGCGAAGCGTGTCCGCAGTTCGTTTTCCCCTAGTCACGCTTCCGAAACCGAGTACGATCGGCAGCCACGAATCCCTGGATTCTCAGTTCTCGTAACTTACCTCATTTCTTCTTGCGATTTTTGCGCCGAGCGTCTGCCTGTTGCTTGCGTTTTGCCTTCTTTTTCGCCTTCTGTCGCTCATAGTTCGTCGTGTCGAATTCAACGGAGACAAACTCTGGTTCCCCAAGCGATCGATGCAAGTCGTAGCGTTTTCGTGGCACTTCGTCCGCCGATTTCAATCCCAAGCTGACTTGTATATCGTCCCAGTCTCCATTGAACAATTCGTCCACCTTTCCAGCCGCAAACGCTTGCTCGATCAACGGCACTGCTTCCATCACTCGCAAATCCACCAAGCTGCCAATCACGAACGCATTCATCTCTGGGTCGTTCGCTTCAAACTGCGCCAATTCTTTCTGCAAGATTGCCACACAGTCGGATGTTGCTTCAGGATAGGATTTTGCAATCATGTCCAAACCCTCTATAGGAATCGATCGCTGCCAACCAGATAGAGTGCGATCGTGAATCCACGCTGCTAATACTGGAATCGCAGGAATACCATTCATCCGAAGCACAGTCGGAAGTTCTGTCATCATCCAGTCTCGCCAACCCTCAGGGTCTTCGTACTTTAGAGACTGTTGTAGCAAAGGCATCACAGCAGCTTCTGCTTGGAGTTGCCCCAACGCTCTCCAAGCATGAACGGGTGCCCAACCTTCTGCTGCTTCACTGTCCAACTCATACAGGTCGTCATTCGTTGCCATTGCAATCAAGCTAGGAATATCGTTCTCTGTGATGCCTAACGCTCGGTAGTCCAGCCAAGATTCTACGCCGCCCCAAGAATATTCACCTTGAGTTAGCAGTTGAATGAGGGGTTCAGAATAATCAGCGATCTCCATGCTTCACCTCAGACTGAAAGACTTAGATTTGCAGAATACTTGATTTCAACACTACTGACCTATTGTGCCGACGCTTGTCACTGAGAAGATAGCTTTTTGGCTAAATCGGTTGCTCAAGATCAGAAGGCAGTTATTATCAGCATCAATTCAGCAGCAGCAAGTGAGATGAAATTCAAGTCAAATCGGGTGGGCGGAGATTTGTGAAATTCGTCGCGCCATAGTGTTTATCAATCATCTTGGCGCTTGTCCCAGTCCAACGCTCGATCGCAGTGCTATTGATGTGAGCTTCCACACATAGACTAATAAAAGTGTGACGGCATTGATAGCTCTTACGGTAAGGGATGCCACTTTTCGCCATAATCGCCTGCCACGGACGATTGGCAAAGTTGTGTTGATCGATGAATTTGCCTCTCGGACTTCTGAAGACAAAAGCTTCAGGATCAATCTTCGCGGGTTTGATTTCTTCCAGAATCGCTTCCACTTCAGGCGTAATGGGAAAGTCACGTTTGCGCTGCGTCTTCAAGCCCTCCTTCAAGACCAGTCCACCTTCGGAAACTACAACCGCTTGCCGGAATCGAATCACGCTCTCAGTAATGTGCTTCCATTGCAGCCCAATGACTTCTGATGGTCGTGCGCCTGTGAAGAACAGAAAGCGCACGTAATGAGCATAGTGCTTGTAGTAACGATCGCTCTCAAATAGCTGAATAACGCGATCGCGCTCTTCCTTAGAAAATGGATTCACATCCTCATCTTCAGTTAATCCTTTCGGCGCTTTGATTCTCATTGAGCTAAAAGGATTCGTTTCGATGATGCCGTCCTCAACTGCCCAATCACAACAAGCTTTTAGTTGACTGATACACCGCTTCGCTGCGTCTGGGGTCAAATTTCCCAATAGATAATCTCGGATTGCAATCGCATCATCCAAAGACTGACTCGGAAAGCGGCGAATATGATTTCTCTGCTTCGTGTAGTCCTTACAAAATGTGCTGGGGCTGACTTGCGGTTGCTTAAATTCCATGTACCGCTCCCACAACTCATTTAGGGTCGGCTGAGATTTAGCGGGAGGATTGGGAGGAACTAGGGGAATGGGTGAAACTGTGCTGAGAGCCGCATAAGGTTGATACTTCGCCAGACTCAAATCCACTTCGCCGTAATCGATATCCCGTTGAAGTGTTCTGACTGTATCCCCAACTCGTTGACGATTGCGTGGCGTATCCTCGTAGCCCGTGGAAATGTAGAACCGTTTTCGTTTAATCTCGCCATTCTCTTGGACGGGATACGAAAAGACGATCTGCAAGCGACCCTTCGTATTTTTGAACTGAACAGAACCCTTGTTACCCTTGCCTTCCGACTGTGACGAATACATAGGCAACTCCTTTATTGGGGGAATCGGAGGAATATGTTGTTCAGTCTAACTTTGTCCTATTTTTCTCTTCCCAGAATTTCCCCCAATTTTCCCCCAATTTTGCCGCTAAACCCCTCTAAAAAGCCCCAACGTGAAACCAGAAATTTGCAATGGAATTGCCAAAAGCAAAGCCCAGAAGGTGCTTCTTCTGGGCTTTTGGCTTGATTTTACTGGATGCCAGGAACGAGACTTGAACTCGTGACACGAGGATTTTCAGTCCTCTGCTCTACCAACTGAGCTATCCCGGCGAATGCGTTTTTCAGCGCTTAATTAAAGTAACAAAAGATTCGTAACTTTGCAAGTCAATTTTCCAAGAAACTTGGAAAAGCGATCGACCGTCCGAAAAACAACCGACGCGATCGATCCAATTTCAGCCAAAATAGACAACAGACCACAAATCACTCTTGCAGTCGTTACTCTGATAGAGTATAGAGCCACTGTCATTAAAATTTGCTTATGACCCGCCGACGTTCAACTCCCTGGATTCATCGAAATTCTCGCCTGCTGATTGCCGCGATCGCGATTCTCGGCATCCTCAATACAGGCTACATCACGTATGAAAAGCTGTTTAGTGGTGCGGTTGCCTGTCCCGCAGGTGGTTGCGTCAAAGTCTTGCAAAGTCCCTACGCTGTGTTGTTTGGCTTGCCCTTATCGCTGTATGGACTGCTGGCATATATCGCAATGGCAGTGTTCGCGCTGGCTCCACTTGCAGTTAATCCAGATGAAAAGAAATCACTCCGGACAAATTTAGAGAACAATACTTGGTTGCTGCTGTTTGCAGGATCGACCGCGATGCTGCTGTTTAGCGGCTATCTGATGTACATCATGTTTTCCAAATTTGTGTCGCAGTTTGGGATCAACGGGCTGTGTTATTTCTGTGTTGCCTCTGCGATATTTGCCACATCGATGTTTATCTTGACGCTGATTGGACGGGATTGGAACGATCGGGGTCAATTGGTGTTTTTGGGATCGATCGTGGGGATTGTGACGCTGATTGGGTCGATCGCTTGGGGCGCAACGGTAGGACAGGCTCCCGTGAATGCCACTACGATTTCAGATGCTCAAGGGAATCCGTACTTCCTGATTGAGAACACATCAGGAGAGGCGGAACTGCAACTGGCAAGACATTTGAAGCAGACTGGAGGCACGATGTATGGAGCTTACTGGTGTCCGCACTGCTGCGAACAGAAAGAACTGTTTGGTAAAGAAGCAGTAGCAGAATTTCCATATGTGGAATGCGCTGACGGGGGTAAGGATGCTCAAATCGAGACTTGTCAGCAGGTTTTGGGAGAGGCAGAAAAGCAATTGGGGCAAAAAGCAGGCTTCCCAACTTGGCAAATCAACGGACGATTCTTTAATGGGCGGCAAACTTTGGAGCAGCTAGCGACAAATTCGGGGTATACGGGGCCGAAAAACTTTAAGAATCCATTTAGAACTTGCAGACAGCCATAAAGTAAAGAGGAGCCAATCAAGGCTCCTTTTTTATTTCAGTTTTGATAAGCCGCAGCCGCTAAACGATTTGCATAGGGCGTTTCATGCAGGTGAGCTTTGCCGACTGAGCCAAACAGTTCGAGCTTTTCGATAATCACGTCTTGCATCGCAGCGATCGCTTCTCCCGTCACATCTAATAAATCCTTCTCTTCTTGTCCGCAAATCTCATCCTTCAACGCCTGCATATAAGCCTGACGAACTTCAGTATTCACATTGAATTTGCACACACCGAGTTGAATCGATCGAGCAATCATTTCCGGTGGCAATCCAGATGCGCCATGTAAGACGAGCGGGATTTCGATCAAATCCCGAATGCGTTCTAAGCGGGGAAAATCGAGACGAGGAGGGCTTTTGTATTCCCCGTGAACATTGCCGATCGTCACTGCCAAAGCATCCACATTTGTGGCTTGAACGAATTCGACTGCTTGCTGTGGATCGGTCATTTTGGCTTCTTTTTCTGCGATCGTTAATCCATCTTCTGTGCCGCTGATGCGTCCAATTTCAGCTTCGACGATCGCATGATAGGAATGCGCCAATCGCGTCATATCACGGGTGAATTCGAGATTTTTTTCATACGGCATCGGGGAACCGTCCGCCATAATCGATCGCACGCCTTCTTGGAGAACTCGATCGATATCTTTAACTGAAGTGCTGTGATCCAAATGGACAGAGATGGGAACAGATGCAGCTTCTGCGGCTTCCAAACACATCGCAACGAGGGGTGTATTCCCGTATTTGAGAGCGCTGGGATGGAGTTGGAGCATAGCAGGACTGCGGCTTGCTTCGGCTGCACTGACGACCGCTTTCACTCCTTCGAGGTTGTAGACATTGAACGCACCGATCGCATAAATATTTCGTCGTGCCGTTTCGAGAAGTTCACGGGTGGAAGTCAGCATGAGCAGCAATTCCCTTAAAATAAAGGATTGTACGATACGTACTGCTTCAATTTGTTGCTTTAACATAAATCAATATGGCTGAACTTCCGAATACACTTGATGACGCGATCGCACAGGCTCAAAGTGCAACTCAAGCTGCTCTCGCCGCAGGATATACGCGCTTACAAGTGGAGCTTGTATTTCCTGAATTAAAAGCAATGCCGATCGCGGAAAAATTCATTTCGATGTTTCACGATCGGGGGGCAGGCTTGAAACTGTTTTTCACAGATTCGGGCATTGCAGCTTTGGCAAAACGCGATTGGGGTGAAATTCCACATCAGATTCGGAGTTTGGATGTAGCTGGATCGCGGCAAACGACTCCGGTTGAAGACCAAGTTGATCCAGAAGATGAACTGTATGTGTTCGTTGCACCGAGTTCCGTTGAAGTGAGTCCGGTTGAGCAAATCTGTAACGTTGTGGGTGAACGTCCGGTGATTTTGCTCAATCCAAGATTGGAAGATGTGGCAACGATCGGGATTGGATACGCAGGACGGCAACTTCGACAGCGATTTTTAGACACGATCGAACCTTGTTATTATCTACGTCCGTTGGATGATCAGTCTGCAATTCTGCGCTGTTATCCGTCTCCGTGGCAGGTCTGGTATGCACCGGATGGAGAGTATCAATTGATTGCAGAAGAACAAGAGCGACCGGATTCCGAAAGATTAGATGAAATTTTTGCGGGAGTTTTGGGACAAAACGCAAAACCGGGACTGTTTGCAGGTTTGCAGCAATTTCTGAAGGCTTTGGGAAGATAAAGAAATCGTGCGGTCAAGATGATAATCCTGTAGATGACCGTCACGGTTTAGAGTGGACAGGGCATAATTGTGGCATACCCACAGATCCGTGTTCTCGGATTTTCGTGTGTAATTCCAAGTCTTAACCGTTCTCCGGAGATCGCATGAGTCAGCAACCCAACCGCCGAATTGTGATTGGTGATGTGCATGGTCACTATGAAGGGCTGATGAATTTGCTTAATACGATCGCTCCCGGTTCAGAAGATCAGGTTTATTTCTTGGGGGATTTAATCGATCGAGGTCCTCAGAGCTGCCAGGTGATCGAATTTGTCAAAAATAGCCCCTATCAATCTCTGTTAGGCAATCACGAACATTTGCTGCTGGAAGCCTTTCCGAATGGACAAGTTTACGCTCCTGCACTTCAGGCATGGCTTCAAAGCGGTGGACGGGCGACGGTTGCCAGTTATGTCGATGTTGAATTGCTCGTGAAGCATGTTGAATGGGTTCGCACCCTGCCAACTTTTCTAGATTTGGGTGATGTGTGGCTGGTTCATGCAGGAGTCAATCCGGAATTACCGATCGAACAACAGGGCTATGCGGAATTTTGCTGGATTCGGGATGAGTTCCACAGCTCAGTAGAGCCTTATTTTCCAAATAAAACGATTATTACCGGACACACGATCACGTTTACCTTTCAGGGCGTGACACCGGGCGCGATCGCACAAGGAAGAGGCTGGCTTGGGATCGACACAGGAGCGTACCATCCCAAGAGCGGCTGGTTAACCGCATTAGAAATCGATTCTCAACAGGTTTATCAAGCAAACGTTTACACGAATCAGGTGCGAACCTTGCCGCTGAATGAAGTCACGATGCCTGTAGAACCTCAAAGACGGGGAAGACGGCAGGCACTTAGAATGTAGAACCTGCCGAATTCTTCAACTAACGCAAACGTGCCCGATAGCTAGCAGGATCGAGTCCAGCCCGTCCGGGAGTTGGATTCTGAGCGATCAACTGCTGTAAACGGGTAATCCGATCGCTCGTCGCCGGGTGATTTGCCAGGAATGTAGGCGGAGATGCCGAATTTAACAGTTTCCGCATAAAGGCAACCGCCTCAGATTGAGCATATCCCGCACGTCCCATCGTTTGCAGTCCGAGTTGATCCGCTTCATATTCATCACGGCGGCTATTCGGCAAACGAAGCGCCACCTGAACACCCAGATTCACAGCCGTACTGCGATCGAGTCCTCCAGCCGCTAATAGTCCTTGCTGAACCGCTGTTTGACGCATTTGTTTCAAGGCGTGTTTTCCAGCAATATGACCAATCTCATGACCGATCACACTGGCGACCTGCGCTTCATTATCAGCGGCATTCAGCAAACCGCGATGCACATAAACAAATCCGCCTACAGTTGCAAAAGCGTTGATGCTATTTTGATCAACCACCTGGAACGTATAGCGAATATTCGGTCGGGTACTATTCGCCGCAAGTCTTTGACCGATCTCATTCACATAATCCGTTAACGCTCGATCGCGAACAATTCGGACTTGGCTACTGGTCAACTCAGAATTAATTTGACGACCGAGATCGGTTTCTTGAGCATCATTGAGGCGAGAAAGCTGAATGCCTTGAATGACTTGAATGCCACCTCGGATCAAATCTCCCCAGGAAATGGCTTGAGCGACTAAGGGCTGCCCAAATGCAATTCCCACAACCATCACGATCGATAAAACGGGATATAACCAACGACGACGCAAGAGGTTTGTAATCATAAGACAGTGAAAAATGCGTGAGGCGCTTTTGTGCAAGACGGCTTTTGGCTCGATTTAGTTGCGATCGGGCTTAGAAAAATTGCTCGATCGTCTCATAGAGTCGTGCTAATCTTGACAGGCGTTGATCCAGGATTGACGATATATCCTGTCCAACACACAAGACATTTAGATTAAGCATAACTATGGCTATCGTGGATTCTCAAGGTCGGCTCTTCGGAAAGGTCAGCATCCTGGATGTGGGTGCAGCCCTGGTGATTCTGCTCGTGGTGTTTGGAATTTTTGTGTTTCCAGGGGCATCGGGTTCCGCTCAAGGGGTTCGGCTCCCGGTTGAAGTAGATGTGGTGGTGCGGGGCTTGAGCGCGACAAATCCTAAAGAGTTTATTCAAGCGGGAAATTCGACGAATATTTTGGTGCGGAAACAGCCTTCGGGATCGGTGAAGATTAAAGAAATCCGGTTTTTGCCGCGCACGGTTGCCACTCCTCAGCCGAATGGAACGCTGAAAGTCTTTCCTGATCCGCGTCCAGAGTTGGCTTTAACGACGGACATGATGCTGACGTTGGCGAATGAAGTGACAGTCGTGGAAGGGACACCCGTGTTGGGAGCCGAGAAAGTGAAAGTTGGAACTACGATCGAGCTAGATGGTCCGACTTATAACTTTGCGAGTAGCGTTGTAGCGATTCGGATTCAGGATCAGAAGAAGAGCTAGTTTGATCGAAGTTCGGATGAGAAATTGCCTTGAACCATCCCTTGATGTTAGATGGTTCAAGGTATAAAGGAGACTTTCTGTACGAATGGCTGGGTGAATCGAATTTGATGGGCGTTTCTGATACGTCTAGGAGACGATCGCAATCAATGAAACGCCCCCGAATCTTAAGGTCGATCGAAATCCGATGCCGGACGGAACCGTTCAACCGGAGTATCTTGCAACGCTTGAGACATGAAATCACGCCAGATGGGAGCCACAAACGTTCCACCCGTTGCCCCGTGTCCTAGCGGCGTGTAATCATCATTTCCAACCCAAACAGCAGTAGACAATTGAGGCACATAGCCCACAAACCAAATATCACGCTCCGAAGACGTGGTTCCAGTTTTACCCGCCGCAGGACGACCAATTTGAGCCGCTGTTGCCGTTCCGCGACTGATCACACCCTGCATTGCATCATTCAGGGCGGCAGATGCCCAAGAATCTAATACCAACCTCGGTTTTGGCGTGTTATCTAAAATCACATTGCCGCTACTATCGGTAACTTGAGCAATTAGCGTCGTATCTGAGAACCATCCGTTATTTGCAAAAGCCGCATAAGAAGCCGCCATTTCTAGCGGAGTCAAATCAACCGAGCCGAGTGGAAGCGAGATCACCGGATCGATTCGGCTTTTAATTCCAATACTGCGACAGATTTCCACGACTTTGTTTAAGCCCACTTCTTGTCCTAATTTGATGGCTGGAATGTTTCGTGAAGTCTCCAAAGCTCGTCTCAGCGTCATTGCACCGCCAAAACTTCGATCGTAGTTCTGTGGAGAGTACATCTCGTAGCCGTCCGGATAACTGACAGGCGCATCGAGAATGGTCGAATCGGGTGCATATCGACCCGACGCAAACGCTGCATAGTAGACGAACGGTTTGAACGCCGATCCGGGTTGTCTTAGGGCTTGAGTGGCGCGGTTAAACTGGCTCTTCTTCGCATCTACACCGCCGACCATTGCTTTGACAAATTGAGTTCGGGGATCGACTGAAACGATCGACATTTGATCCGCGTAAACCCCTTGAGCATTCAACGTTCCAATCCAACGACGTGCCGTATCCTCGGCAATTCGCTGCATTTTTGAATCGATCGTGGTTTGAATCCGCATCCCGCCCTTGAGAACGGCATCTCGACCGAATTTTTGAGTCAGTTCTTTCACGACCGCATCACTAACATACGGCATCTGACTCGTTTGGAATGAAGTAATTCTGCCGAGTTTAATGGGTTGTTTACGGGCTTGTGCTTCTTCTTGTGCCGTAATCCAGCCCAATTCGCGCATTCGATTGAGAACATCGGCTTGACGCGCTTTTGCCGCTTTCATATCCACAAATGGACTCAGCACTTCAGGCGATTGAATCAATCCCGCCATCATTGCGGATTCTGCTAGCGTCAAATCTGAGGCGTTTTTGTTGAAATAGCTTCGAGCGGCGGTCTGTGCCCCGTAGTTATTGTGTCCCCAGTAAATCTGATTGAGGTACATTTCCAAGATCTGATCTTTCTTGAAAATTTGCTCAACCCGTAACGACAGGACGGCTTCCGCGATTTTTCGACTTAGTTCGCGCTCTGGAGACA
>JADEXW010000536.1 GCA_015206935.1 Pseudanabaenaceae cyanobacterium LEGE 13415
GTGCTATACAATTCTGATCGGCTCTTAGTTCCCTTCAGTCAGATCAAGGTTCCTTCAATTCCGCTAATTTTTTGATTGGCATTTTGTAGTGCGATCGACAAAACTCTGGAAGAACTTCCAAATTCTCTACGGGCATCAGAACAATAAAATTCCTTTAAAAATCTTCCAGCAACCATTCCGAAGCCCGATCGCCTAAATCGATCGGAATACTTACTGCTTTCCCTTGTCTCGGACGTTCGCGAGTTTTCTCAATATAAGACTGAACTTGCTCGATCGCGCCCCAGCCCGCCAAATATGCCGCTACTTGATTCATGTGTTCCACATACTCTGCCTCAGACAGCGGAAACGACACCTGCTCTAGATACCGCCACATCACCTGCACAAAAAACTTTCCCTGCGTGCGCCTGACCTGAATGTCATACGATCGCCCCCACTTATCTAACAAAAGTTGTCTCAGTTCTTGTCCCGTCATGATGGCGCAATCATAATTTGTAACACTTTGTTAATTCCATTCACTCGTAAATGTGAATGTCAAGAAATGTATAATACACCTTAGAAACGCTACGAAAGGCGGACTCTAAGGGATCTCTGGACATTCAGTTTAGACAAACTTGGAGCGTCACCGTGTAGCACCTCCCTGTAAATTGATTTAAACACAGAGCTTTCAAATCAGTTCTGCGCGAAATCTTTTGTCATCCGCAATCCCTAGAGAAGAAGTCATGGCTCAATTATCTGAATCTTCTGATGTCCCAAGCATGGGTCGTCGCCAATTTATGAACGCCCTTATGTTTGGCTCTGAAGCGTTGGTGGCGCTCGGTGCTTTATATCCTGTGGTGAAATATTTTATTCCCCCGTCAGCGGGTAGCGCAGCCGGTGGAGTCACCGCAAAAGACGCGCTCGGTAACGATATTGTGGTCAGCGAATATCTCAAATCGCACCCGGCTGGCGATCGCAATCTCGCTCAAGGGCTAAAAGGCGATCCAACCTATGTGGTTGTGACGAATGAAGGCTCGATCGAGAATTACGGAATTAACGCCGTTTGTACTCACCTCGGCTGTGTTGTGCCTTGGAACGCAAACGAAAACAAATTTATGTGTCCTTGCCACGGTTCACAGTACGACAACACCGGAAAAGTCGTGCGCGGTCCTGCTCCCTTGTCGCTGGCATTGGTTCACGCGAACGTGGAAAACGACAAAATTTCCTTTACCCCTTGGACAGAAACCGACTTCCGTACCGGCGACGATCCTTGGTGGGCTTAAGCCGTTGAGAACCCTTGCACAACAGAGTGAACTAGAGATGAGAACCAGTTTTTTACGTAAAGCGATCGTTACTTTCGCTGCGATCGCGACCCTGCTTGCCGGAAGTTTTGCCTTGCCTCAAGCAGCTTCGGCTTACCCCATTTTTGCTCAACAACAATACGAAAATCCCCGTGAAGCAACGGGTCGCATTGTTTGTGCAAACTGTCACTTGGGTGCAAAACCGACTGAAGTGGAAGTACCGCAATCAGTTCTGCCTGATACCGTGTTTGAAGCGGTGGTGAAGATTCCTTATGACACTAGCGTTCAACAAGTCCAAGGTGATGGCAGTAAGGGGCCTCTGAACGTAGGTGCAGTATTGATGCTGCCCGACGGTTTCAAATTGGCTCCTGAAGACCGCATGACTGAAGAGCAGAAAGCGAAAGCTGAAGAACTCTACATCCAGTCGTACAGCGATGCTCATCCGAACTGGTTGGTCGTCGGTCCGATTCCGGGCGAACAGTATCAAGAAATCGAATTCCCAGTGCTGTCTCCTGATCCGAACACCGATAAATCCGTTCGTTTCGGAAAGTATCCGATTCACGTGGGCGGCAACCGTGGACGTGGACAGGTTTATCCGACTGGACAAAAGAGCAACAACGCGGTTTATAACGCTTCGGTATCGGGAACGATTAGTGGCATCACCAAGACCGAAGAAGGCGGCTATAACGTTCAAATCACTGAAGAGAATGGAACGGTTGCAACCGATGAGATTCCCGCAGGTCCTGAACTGTTAGTGGCTCAAGGCGACGTGGTGAAAGCAGGCGCTCCTTTGACCAATAACCCTAGCGTAGGTGGATTTGGTCAAGTGGATAAAGAAATCGTGCTGCAAAGCCCGGATCGTATTAAGGGACTCTTGGCGTTCTTCGCGATCGTCGCTTTGACCCAGATTTTCTTGGTGCTGAAGAAGAAACAAGTCGAGCGCGTTCAAGCGGCTGAAATGAACTTCTAAGCAATTCAAACGACATTACTCGCCGGGATGAGCAATTCATTCCGGTTTTTTCATGCGCTTTTATCGAGAGATCTCTATCTATAGCAGTAGAAGTTTAGATTCGGACATCCTCGGAGTTGCCCCCAAACCCCCAATTCTGGGGGCTAAGACTCTTGCTCCCCCAAACTTGGGGGCTGGGGGGCTTTCTCGAAGTGTCCTCACTAAAGTGGGTACGGCTATATTTGAAGATTTGCACTAATTCAAGCTCTCGATTAACGTAAGAACGAACTTCACCAGAACTTGTTTATGCTAGACGTTGATCAAGTATGCAAGATCATGCTTGAATACATCGAAACATCGCTAGAGACTCCTCATTCGCTCTTTGCTGAACTGCCAATCTGTCCATTTGTTCGGGTCGCACGATTAAAGCACAAGTTGGACTTATGGGTTCATCCATTTGATCCAAGCACTGAAATTGATGTATCAGTTCAACAAAAAATAGAGGAATTTTGCCTTGCTCAGAAAGATGTGCTGCTAGTCATTCACCCAAACCCGATCGCGATGAACTTTGCAGCTTTGAATCGGTTTGTCGAACGGCTGAATGATTCGATCGACGCTTTGGGATTGGTTGCGTTTGGCGGACATCCTGACGATCCGTTTGAGGTGAATGGAGTCCAAACGCGGCATGATCCTTTCATCAATTTCACCATACAGCGTCAGCAGAAATTGACCACGGCACGAAAGAGCTTACTGCAAACTCACTATTATCAGGCATGGAATGGAGATGCACTGGAAGCTGTAGGCATTGAAGAAATGGTTCGATCTGCACAAACTGAATAAGTATCCAGAGCAATTTGCATTCAATAAAAAAGACGATCGCGCAAAATACGATCGTCCAAATGAGGTTATTGGGGTGGGAACTTAACTACGCGCGATCGACAACATCTTTCGCCGCGTCTTTCACATCTTCCTTAGCATTGCGAGCTTCTGCTTCAGTTTGTTTTGCTTTACCTTCCATCTTGTCAGCTGGGTCATTGGTAATATTGCCCAATGCTTCCTGTGCCTTTCCTTCAACGTTCTTAGCAGCAGCTTTAGCTCTTTCTTCTAAACTCATGATTTTTCTCCTAACAGTTTTAGATATGGTTTGCTGACATCGTTGCCAACTGTATCGAATTTAACGATTTTCTATGAGTCAGGACTCTAACAGAAGGATGATTACAACTCAGGACAGCATTATCCGAAGATAGAGATTGCCGAAAAGTTTTAGCGCAGTCTCCGACACAGCCGCCCTAAATCAGAAACGTTAAAATTGAAATCACTCATTCTGATTTAGAAATGGCAGGATTTAAGATTCAAGCCCCATTTGAGCCGATGGGCGATCAGCCAAGCGCGATCGCACAACTTGTCAAAAGTATCAATGCCGGAAATCGTTTTCAAACCTTGCAAGGTGCGACCGGGACGGGGAAGACCCATACGATCGCGCGAGTGATCGAGAAAGTTGGGAAGCCGACCTTATTACTTGCACACAATAAAACACTTGCTGCACAGCTTTGTAATGAGTTGCGCGAATTCTTTCCGCACAATGCAGTCGAGTATTTCATCAGTTATTACGACTATTATCAGCCCGAAGCTTACATTCCGGTGAGCGATACCTACATTGAGAAAACCGCTTCGATCAACGATGAGATTGATATGTTGCGACATTCAGCAACTCGATCGTTGTTTGAGCGGCGAGATGTAATTGTCGTCGCTTCGATTAGCTGTATCTACGGTTTGGGGA
>JADEXW010000537.1 GCA_015206935.1 Pseudanabaenaceae cyanobacterium LEGE 13415
TACAGGAAAACGGCAACTACCGCGTTGTTGTTGACGCGGTTGGGGATCACACAGGTTCCTATGGCTTTAGCTTGATAGATGTTGGACTTGCGCCTCTGGTTGCCCTTGACACTTTAATCAACGGTAGGCTCAGTCCAGGCTCTGAGGATGATTTAATTCGCTTCCGAGGTAGTCAAGGGCAGCGACTGTTTTTCGATCAGCCAAGCAGCATCAGCGGATTCGATTGGGTGATCTACAATGCCAGCAATGAGAGTATCAATAGTCAAATCATTGGTTCGTCTAATAATGATTTTGAAATTGATTTGCCTGCTGATGGAGAATACGTTTTAGCGTATCGCGGCAATGGTGCCTTTACGAGCAGTGCAAATTATTCTGTCTCAATTATTACGCCAGAAATCACCACGACCAAAATTACATCATTTGGTAGTATTGAATCTCCAAATACGATTAGTGGAACGCTTGCTGAGAAAGGAGAGCAGGACATTTACACATTTACAGGGCGGCGTGGACAAAAGCTTAATTTTGATGCAGTAAGTAGCAGTGCTGGCGCTTTCCAGATGGTTGCCACCATTTTCAGCCCTACAGGAACGCAGTTATTCACCAATGGTTACTATGGTGGCTATTATTTCAATACAACTTCAGATCCTGCTCCGCTTACACTTCTCGAAGACGGCGATTATCGGATTATTATTGACGCAATTGGAGAAGCAGTAGGAAGCTATAGTTTCAATCTATTAGATCTCAGTTTAGCAACTCTGGTTAAACCAGATGTTACTTATAGCAACACGCTGAGTCCAGGCAGTGAAGCTCACTTTTATCAATTCACTGGCATCAGCGGAGCGCGAGTTTACATCGATAGCCTACAATCAACATCGAACGTCAGTTGGACAATCTACAGCGCTCAAAATCAAGTCATTAGCAGCGTTGGGGACAGTGATTCTGAGTTTGTCTTGCCTGCAAACGGGACGTATTATTTAAGGATTAAAGGCAGATCAAGTGAGACATCTGTACCCTACAGCTTCCAAATGATTTTGCCGGATATTCCGACACGTTCACTCGTACTCGATGCTCCAATTACGGCAACCTTGAACAAGAAAGGCGAACAGCACATTTATACATTCAACGGAACCCTTGATCAAAGATTGTTGCTAGATACACTGCTTGAGCGTAGGGATATTAGGGCAACTTTAACCAGTCCGAGCGGTGCAACCTTGTCTATTAATCCCTCACTGGCAGACGATTGGTGGTACAACCCAGTGATTTTACCGGAAGCAGGGCGGTACGCTCTAACAATCGATGGTACCGGAGAAGCAACTGGAACATACAGCTTTAAGCTTGCTAATTTAAGTGATGCACACATTTTGAGAGCTGAGGTAGCTCACACAGGAGTCCTCGACCCAGGATCGGCATTTAACGTATATCGTTTTGAAGGAAATGAAGGAGATCGCTTCTATTTTGATTCGCGCAATCCTAACTCTAGAAGTGCATCTTGGCGTTTATATGGTCCCAGCAACGCTTCTCTTGATCGAAGAAATCTGACTGATGACTTTGAAGTCGTTCTCCCTGGAACTGGCACATATTATTTGATTGTGCGCGGGGATGATGTGACTCCGCCTTTAAATCCAATCAACTATACCGTTCAACTTATTTCCTCAACGTCTCCAATTACGCCAATCAGCCTGAACTCTATTCAATCTGGCAGCATTGATCGTCTTGGTAAACAGGATGTCTACTCGTTCTCAGTCAGAGCAGGGCAACAGCTTGTTTTTGATGCTATTACGGGGAATGCTGCAATTCGTTTTGAAATTCAAGACTCACAAGGGCGGATCGTCGGGAATGGTAATACTACTGCTGACGGTATTCCATTTGTCGTGATCAATGATGATACCTATCGAATTACTATTGATGGTAATGCTGATACCATCGGAGACTACAGCTTTCAGATTGCAACCACTACAATTCCAATAACTTCTTGGACTCCGCCAACTGGTGCTGCTCCCATTAATTTGAATACGCCTGTAAGCGTTACATTGGCATCGCAGCAAAGTGCATCCTACCGATTCAGCGGGATCATTGGGCAGAAGTTATTCTTTGATAGCCTTAATACAAATTCGATTACCGGACGGCTGCGTTTGTTAAGTCCTACTGGTGATGTTTTAATCAACACTTGGTACTCAAGTGAACCAGAGCCTGTCGTTCTCACTCAGAATGGTGAGTACTACCTTGTTCTAGAAAATACCGATATTGGCACAAACGTAGTTAATTTCCAACTTCTAAGCAATATTGGAGCAACTCCACTTGCGCTGGATACCGAGGTAATTGGAACCTTTAGCAGTACTAGAGAAACAGATTGGTACCGCTTTACTGCTCCTGCCGGAACCTATTTGTATATTGATGGACAGACGGGCAACTCTTGGGATGAGTACATTCTCTATGCGCCCAATGGAAGACGAATCACAAGTAATTGGGTTGTTAGTAACCAAGAATTGATGCTGCCCACAAGCGGTGAGTATCTGCTTGCAGTTAGAGCAGGCGGCTTCGGCTCATCCTACCGCCTTTCACTCATTACACCTACGATCGCGCCTGCAACTTCATATAGGATTGGCGATACTGTCGCAGATACGATTTCCGAACCTGGAGAGTTTGACACTTACACATTTACAGGTACCGCTGGGCAGAGACTATTTATTGATGGAATTAGAGGCACGAATGGAACAACTTTAAGTATTTTGAGTCCTAGTGCTCAAACTGTTACTTCTCTGGGTACAGCATCAGACCGCTCAGTCTTTACTCTGACTGAGACTGGAACTTATCAAATCATTGTTGACATTAGCAGCGAACAGACTGGGCAGTACAGCTTCCGAGTGTTGGACACAGCAAATGCCCGCCCTGTCTCTTTGGATACGCCTATCACTCAATCTGTTGAAGCAAATCAGGTTCAATTGCTTCAGTTCACAGGAAGCAAAAATCAGTACCTATACATTTTCAACCAAGCCACAAACGGCTGGTATTGGGAATTGTACCGGGCTGATAACCAGTCGCAAGCATGGAACTGGGCGAATGCTGATCGGGAAATTCCTCTGCCTGCCGACGGAACATACTTGTTGGCACTTTACGGTTCCAGCGGCGGTAATGCAATCTATACAGTTGAACTTGTAACTCCTGATTTTGTTACTCAACCGATCGAAATCGGAAAAACTATCACAGGGACAATCACGGAACTTGGCGAGCAAGATGTCTACACGTTTACGGGAGCGATCGGCGATCGGCTCCTCTGGGACAATTTGCTTGGTAGTGGCAATCTCACTGCTACAATCCGTACTCCTGGTGGCGAACTTCTTCAAAACGCAACTTCAACGATATCCAGCTTTTCTCTAGACGCTGCACCTGCTCCATTTACTCTGACAGAAAGTGGTGTTTATCAAATCATTATTGATGGTAATCAACGGGCCCGTGAACCGTACAGCTTCCGCTTGCTCAATCTCAATGCAGCAATCAACTTTAGTTTAGATACACCGATTTCAGGTCAGATTGTACAAGGGCGCGAAGCTCAAATTTACCAATTTCAGGGGACGAGGGATCAACTGCTGTTTTTTGATAAAAACGGGACATGGAGACAAGGTGCAGAGACTGGCGCAAGTTGGATTCTTTATGCTCCAGGCAATCAAGCGATCGCATCACCTGCTTGGTGGTCTCCAGACATTGAAATTCGTCTTCCTGCGGATGGCGTTTACACGCTTGTGATTAATGGTGCCACGAATAATACCGCAAGTGAAGCTTTCCAATTTGAAGTGGTGACTCCTGAAATCACAACGGTTGCGTACGCGCTTGGCAGCACGGTAAACAGCACAATTGGGGAAGCGGGCGAACAGGATGTTTATACATTTAAAGGAACTGTTGGACAACGACTATTTTGGGATCACCTAAGTGGTCTTTCTGGCATTACGACTCGACTCATTGCACCGTCCGGTGCCCAAGTTCTTAATACTACGACTGTCAGTGAT
>JADEXW010000538.1 GCA_015206935.1 Pseudanabaenaceae cyanobacterium LEGE 13415
CTTTAATGCTTCAACGGGTGTAAGTTGCTCAAGATTCGATTGTAGGAATTCAGCAATGGTTGGATCAGAACGTCGATCGATGTCCTCGAACCAACAAAATTTACCATTCCATCGAGCCGTAATTTGCTCAAAAACAATCCCTTCTGTTACAAGATGAACCAATACAGGCTTAACAACTTTGAACCGTTGGCGCATATCGGCTTCATTGATTGGATAAGCTAACCAAGTTTGATTTTTCAATCGATAAGCTAACCGTAGTCGAATGAGTGGAAATTGTTGTAGGTAAGTACTAATATCAGCAAGATCCGCTGGTTCGATTAAGGTTGCAAATTGTTTATCGATCGCCTGAAAGATTCCCCAGCCTTCAAAGCTCTGAGGTTTTGGAACAAAGGTGTAAACCATGCCTGCAACTCGTGTGCGGATTTTGCAATGTTTGAGGCAAGGTGCGAGAAATTGTACAGAAGTTAGTTCTGTTTCAGCGATCGAGATTTGCTGTAATAGTTCATGAATGTTGAGCATACAAAGTTTGCTGTAGAGGTAATGATCTCCCGCGTGCAAGTTTTTAGAGCTTTTGCGCGTTCTTAATGACTAGGGGGACTCCGCTGGTGAGTTGCTACACACTCTTTCAAGGATGGCTACTTTTAAGCCGACCTCCCAGGTTCTTCGCACTCCCCGTTTACTCACGCCCACTGCTTGCAGTGTTACTGTTCCTCTCGTACTGGTATGTAGGCTCTAATGGTTAGGGCACGCAGGACATCATTTAATCTTGTAATACATCATACTACATTATGATTCTATTGTCCAATCGGTTGGGCATTTCCTTTAGAAAGTTGATCGGCTTGACGAGTCGTTTCAGGTAAACGGTACTTGGGCGAACACTGTAGTACAACGTCGATCGCACCTTTCAAACTAATCCGATGCCCGATCGAGACATACACAGGCTTAACATTAGCTTGAGTCCGAACCACTGCACCAATGATTTCTCCTGCATCGTAAATCGGTTCCCATGATCCTCGATCGATTCCTACGGGTGCATGAGTTCCCAAATAGGGCGTTTTCGCAACTCCGATTGAAGGCAAACCGCTGATCACTCCAAGATGACAAGCAAACCCGCAGCGACGAGGATGAATGTATCCATTACCATCACAAATTAATAAGTCTGGTTGCGTTTTCAGGGTTGCAAGCGCTTCCATGACGATCGGAACTTCTCGAAATCCGAGCAAGCCTGGAATATAAGGGAATGTGATTGGACGACGAACGATCACAGATTCTTGGATGATTAAATCTGGGAATCGGAGAACTGCGATTGCGGCACAAGCAATCTGATCATTCTCCTCAAATCCCACGTCAACGCCTGCAACCGTTTCGATCTTTTCAAAATCGTCGGTTTGGATCACGAATTTTCGTAGCTCTTGTTGAAGTGCGATCGCCTCTTCAGAAGTGGTTGGAGTAAATGTAAGGAGATGCGTCATTCGTAATCTGAATAAAGAGATAAAAGAGGATAATTCGTTAATGATCTTTTTATAACTGTTGTTTCAGGTTGTAAGGTATCAACCCCAACCCGGTTGGATTCTGTATGGTGGAAGAACCTAACGCTATATTTTGTACCTATGACCCCAAGTCTTCTTCGTCAAGTTTGGGCAGTCGTTGAAGCGACTCAAGCCGCCCATATTCTCAATCTCGATGATGCTCATTTGGTGCAGGCTGTTCTCGGACAGTTTCACCCTAATCCACCGCTCAACCCCGAAGAAACTCGACAAATCTCGAATTATCTCTATTCCAGATTAACGCTGATTCGCGACTTGGCATCCGATCGATTAGCCGTTTCGGTCTAAGTAGCCTTCGATCAATAAATCCGAGTCGATCGCTTTCCAAGTCACCCGCGTTAACTCGATCGCATCGCTCATTTTTTCAAGTCCCAAATCGTCGATCGGCGTTGGAGCCGTTTTTCCGCCAATAATCTTCGGAGCCACAAACGCCCAGACTTTCTGAACGCAATTTTCTTTGATCGCTTGTGCTGCTAGTGTTCCGCCACATTCCCACAGCACTGTATTTAATCCACGATCGTATAAATCTTTCATAACTTCAGCAGGCACTAACTTTCCTAAATTCACCACTTCTACGCCTTGTTGAGTGAGATGATTTTGAACGGCTTCATTTGAATTCGTACCAGTAAATACGATCGTAGGAGCGATCTCGACATCCCAAAGATTCGCGCTCATGGGCAAATCCAGCGATCGACTCATAATCACTCGTAATGGTTGCTGTTCAGAAAGTCCGTGAGTTGTTAAATGGGGATTATCTTTGCGAACCGTATTGCCCCCAATCACGATCGCATCACACGCCGTTCTCAATTGATGAACTTGATGCCGAGAAGCTTCTCCAGTAATCCAGCTACTATGTCCAGTGGTTGCCGCGATTTTGCCATCGATCGTCATCGCATACTTAAGAATTCCAAACGGGCGACGATGCAAAATTCGATGCACAAAGGCTTCATTCAGAATTTGGCAGTCTGATTCTTCAACGCCAACAGTGACTTCTATTCCTGCATTTTTCAGCGTTTCAATTCCGCCCCCTGCGACTTTTGGATTCGGATCAACCATTCCAACGACAACGCGGCTTAATCCAGCTTCCACGATCGCCTTAGAACAAGGGGGAGTTCGACCGTAATGATTACAAGGTTCCAGATTTACATACAGCGTTGCACCGCGCGATCGTGTTCCCGCTTGGTTCAAGGCAAACACTTCCGCATGAGGTTCTCCCGCTTTTGGATGAAACCCTTCGCCGATAATTTCGCCATCTGAAACAATCACACAGCCGACCATCGGATTGGGAGCGGTTCGCCCGATCGCGGATCGCGCCAACTCCAAACAGCGCTGCATCATTGCTCGATCGAACTCAGTCATCAATATAAACTGCTCGAAGTCGAATAATGGCTCAAAATCTCCTGTCCCCAGCGCACGAGTCGTTCTGACCCTTCGATCATCAGTAAATACTGACCTCGATCGAGATGATGTCGATAAATACTAGCGGTCGTTCCTTCCCCAAATAAACCAAACAATGCACCAAGAACCGCTCCCAAAAAGCCGCCCATAATTGACAAGGCTGGGATTAACAGCGGATTTCGGAGTTCTTCAAGCGTCAGCCAATTGAAATGACCTGCAACCATCAGGATCACTGCTGCGATCGCGCCTAGTGTTCCGAGCGTGAGACAAAGAAATCGAGCTTTCCTCACTGCAAGCTGCATCGGTTTCATCAGACCGACACTTTCGGGATGGCTATATCCAGACCCGACGATCGCGAGATGTTCGGGAGAGATGCCGTGATAATGAAGCAGCCGATAGGCTTGAAACACAGAGGCTTCGTCAGGAAAGACCATCACGGCAAGAAAAGATTGACGACGCATCAAGCCATTTTTACGAAGGAACCGTGTAACTGACACTGGAGTAATTTGGGGAGTAGCGATTATCCTTGAATTCTAAACCCTTCTCTCTGTTTTACCTACGTACCGTAGGAGGAATTTAATGATATTTTCCATGAAGTTTATAACGCCTTCTTAACAGAACGGGTTAGAGACGATCGAGAACGGTCTGGATCACTGCGCCTTCAACTTGATCGGTAACAACCACGGTTCCAACCTGGCGCGGCAGAACGAATCCAACTTTTCCATCTTTCACTTTTTTGTCCGCTTGCAAGGCTGGAAGAATTTGAGAACGATCGCATTCTGTCGGAATTTGAGTTGGTAAGCCTGCTTTTTCGATTAACGCTTTTTGTCGATCGCATTCTTCTTGATCCCAAAGTCCCATTTCTACGGCAATGAGTCCGGCTGCCATCATCCCGATCGCGACTCCTTCTCCGTGATTCACGACTCGATAATTCGTCAAACTTTCGATCGCATGTCCGATCGTGTGTCCATAGTTGAGAATTTCTCTAAGTCCCGATTCTTTCTCATCTTTGCTGACGACATGAGCTTTGGCTTGTGCTGATCGCACTAACATTTCATT
>JADEXW010000539.1 GCA_015206935.1 Pseudanabaenaceae cyanobacterium LEGE 13415
TTTAACGGGTGGCATCGTTGGCGCAATTCAAGGATTGATTAGCAGTGTAATTGGTGCGATCGTGGGAATTTGGCTTCTCGATCTGATTGGAATTACCGGATCGATGCTTTTGGGACAAGCTGCGATGGGGGCTGGAGACTCCAAACTCACGGCAATGATCGGGGCTTGGTTGGGATGGCAGTTGATGTTGATTGGGGGATTTTTGGCTTGTGTGATGGGGTCGATCGTGGGAATTGCCGCATTAAAACTGGGTCGATTATCCCGTCGTCAAGCGATGCCATTTGGACCTTTTTTGGCATTGGGAGCGGCACTAAGCCTATTTTACGGACAAGCCATGCTCTCGAACTATCTGCAATTGTTTGCTTTTTAGTTTTTGCTGAAACATTTCGGTTTGTTCTTTATGACAGGGCGAGCAGGGATAGCGTCTTATCTTCGTAAAATGATTCGATCACGTTAAAGTTTCGACGCAACAAACTCTCAACCTGCGATGTCGAACAGTTCCCCAAGCGAATCCAAATCACTTTCGGTGGGCTTCCAAAGACTAAGCTCAGATCGTGCATATCTGCGTCTTTTGAGACGATCATCAAATCATTGACTTTTGCATAATCCCAAACGATAGGATCGATTGTTGCTTTCATTCCCACGTCTCGAACATGAAGCGAATGCGGGAAAAGACCGCTCAAACGGTTCGGCAACTTGGGCGATAAGTTTTCATCAAACAGTAATCTCATGCGGATAGTGGAGCGATCATGATTCGACGCTCACGATCGGCAGCATAAGCAATACAAGCCTTTAAATCTTCTCGTGTCAAGTCAGGAAAATCATCGAGGATTTCTTCTTGAGTCATCTCGGATGCTAAGTATTCAAGTACTTCATACACGGTAATTCTCAAACCCCGAACGCAAGGTTTTCCACCCCGTTTATTCGGTTCAACTGTAATAAAGTCTCGGTAATTCATCGTTGATATTATCGTAATTAAGTTTTTTGCAAGTTCAACGAATAGATTGGATACGGTTAGCATACAACAGATGAATCCGTTCAAGCATCGCTTCATAAGAGCGGTAGAATGAGGCTTGATTAGCGTGGTTTAAATCGACGGATGCGTATCTCTCTGAATTGGTTGCGGGAACTGGTAGATATTTCAATGACTCCGGAGGCGTTGGCGGAAAAGCTGACGATGGCGGGGTTTGAGGTCGAAGATATTGAAGATCGACGCACTTGGGCAGATGGAGTCGTCGTTGGGAAAGTGTTGACGCGAGAACAGCATCCGAATGCCGATCGATTAAGTCTCTGTACGGTCGATATTGGGGCGGAAAGTCCGTCTCAAATTGTGTGTGGTGCAGCTAATGTTCGATCGGATATTTTTGTCGCAGTTGCAACTTTGGGCACGTATTTGCCGAATGTAGATTTAAAGATTAAGCCTGCGAAGTTGAGAGGCGTTGAATCGAAAGGCATGATCTGTTCGCTGTCAGAGTTGGGACTTACGAAAGAATCGGAAGGAATTCATATCTTTGATGAGTCGGTGACTGGTGAATTAAAGCCTGGAATGGATGTGCGCCCATTGTTGGGATTGGATGATGCAATTCTAGATTTAACTTCGACTGCGAATCGGGCGGATGCTTTGAGCATGGTCGGGATTGCACGAGAAGTGGCAGCATTGACAGGTGGAACACTGCGATTACCGGAACCTGCTGCACCGACTGTTGAGCAACAACGATCGCTGTCTATTTCAATTCAGGATGGTCAGGTCTGTCCGACTTACATTGGAACCACGATCGAGAATGTCAAAATTGCACCTTCGCCTCTCTGGTTACAGCGTCGATTGTTAGCAGCGGGAGTTCGATCGATTAATAACATTGTCGATGTGACGAACTATATCATGCTGGAATGGGGACAGCCGCTTCATGCATTTGATCTCGATAGCTTAGTTAAAGTTGCGGGAACTGATCAGATTGAAATGGGCGTGAGATTTGCTCGATCGGGTGAATCAGTTAAAACGCTGGATGGTCAAGATCGCAAACTGCAAGAACAAGCCTTGCTGATCACCGTCAATGATAAACCGACGATGTTAGCAGGTGTGTTCGGTGGTGAAGAAACTGAAGTTGGCGATAGTACTCAGAATGTATTGTTAGAGGCAGCCATTTTTGATTCTGCGGCAATTCGGAGATCAGCGCGATCGCAAGGTTTGAGAACGGAAGCGTCTGCAAGATACGAACGCGGTGTGAACTGGGCAGGACTAGAAACCGCTTGCCGTCGTGCCATTGAGCTAATTCTCGAAGTTGCAGGTGGAACTGTTACGGCTCAGAAGACGATCGACAATCAACAAGGCACATTAACGCGATCGATTGAACTTCGACTAGAGCGCGTTCGAGAAGTTTTAGGCTTAGTCGAATCGGATGAGAACTTCGGTGAACTACAAGCAAGTGATGTTGAGCGAACATTAACGGCTTTGGGCTGTGAGTTGAAATCGAAGGGTTCAGACACTTGGAACGTAACGGTTCCGCCTTATCGATATCGCGACTTAGAGCGTGAAATTGATTTGATCGAAGAAATCGCGCGACTCTACGGATACAACAATTTCAGAGATACTTTACCTGCTGAAACTGAACTCGGATATTTATCGATCGAGTAAGTGATCAAGCGCAAAGTTCGCGAAGCTTTCCGAGCCGCAGGACTCACTGAATTGATTCACTATTCGCTAGGTAAACCAGGCGAAGAAAGACAGATTGTTCTAGCAAATCCATTGTTTACTGAGTACTCTGCACTGAGAACTGATTTGATCAATGGTTTGGTTGAAGCATTCCAGTACAACTTAGAACAAGGCAATGGCGCATTAAATGGCTTTGAGATTGGTCATATCTTTGCTCAAGAAGAAGACCTGATCGAATCTGAAGCGATCGCTGGAATTTTAGGCGGCGATCCAACTCAAGGTAAATGGATTCGCGGCGGTAAAGATCAGCCGATGTCTTGGTTTGAAGCAAAAGGCGTGTTAGATAGCGTATTCGATCGCGTTGGTTTAACTGTGGAATATCAGCCCGATCGACAAGATAAGCGGCTTCATCCTGGACGGACTGCCTCTCTGTGGGTGAAGGGCGATCGCTTAGGAACCTTCGGACAGTTGCATCCTCAATTGCGCCAAGAACGTGGACTACCTGATGAGGTTTATGTTTTCCAATTGGATGTTGATGTGATCATTCGCAATCTTGCAACCGATCAAGCTTTAGTCCCGATCTTTAAGGCATTTTCAACTTATCCCGCTTCCGATCGTGACATTGCGTTCTATGCGTCGCGTGATGTTGCGGTGAGTGATTTAGAGCGCACGATCGTTAAAGCAGGCGGGAAACTGCTGGAATCAGTTGAGTTGTTTGATGAATACAAAGGCGATCGTGTCCCTGAAGGACAACGGAGTTTAGCGTTTCGATTAGTCTATCGGGCAGACGATCGAACATTAAAAGATGAAGATGTTGACCCGGTGCATCAGAAAGTGCGGGAAGCGTTGACTGAGAAATTCCGGGTAGAACTGAGAAGCTAAGGAGTGAACTGTGCCGAAATACATTTTATGGGGAACTTATTGCGATGATGTGCTGGAAAAAAGAGCGCCTCATCGCCAAGCTCATCTTGATGGATTAGCCAAACAGAAAGAAGATGGGATTTTGATTACCATTGGGCCCACTAAAGACATTACGAAAGTGTTTGGGATTTATGAGGCTGAAAATGAATCGATCGTCCGTGAATTGATTGAGTCTGATCCGTATTGGAAGAATCAAATTTGGACGAATTACGAAATTAAGGAATGGATTCAGGCGATTTGATGAAGTTCTCTCGTTCTTGAATGTTCTTGTGTACGCAAAAGTTGATCGATCATTGCTGAGATTGTTTGCCCCCTAAATCCCCTTACAGGTGTAGGTTTGTGTTGAAGTCATTACGATGAGTTCAAGAGCAACGCGAAAGTGGGTTGTGGAACTAAGGGTGGCATCCGAATTGGAAGCTGCTGGCTTAACC
>JADEXW010000540.1 GCA_015206935.1 Pseudanabaenaceae cyanobacterium LEGE 13415
CTTCTATCCATTGATTGATATCGAGTTGTGCTAACTTCAAGCGTTGAGATTTGCTGTAGAGCAGAATTTCGTTTAGTAGTTTCTTGAGGCGTTCGGCTTCTTCTAGAACGATCGCTAATCGAGTTTGAGTCGTTTCAGAGCGATCGAGTTGTTGCAAGTCTCGCAGTTCCAGAAAAATTGTCGTAAGCGGATTGCGGATTTCGTGAACAATCATGGCGGTCAGTTCACCGATTTCTGCAAGTCGAGTCATTGTTTGTTCTGCTTGTTTTCGGGTTGAAATTGCTTGCACAACATTCTGGTGCATCTGAAAGAATGCAGCAATCACCTCACCTAATTCGTCCTGTCGTTGCAGTTGTACTACTTCAAATTCTGGTGATTCTTGATCCTGAGCGATCGCTGTTCCCGCTTTTAATAAATCGCTTCTAAGCGTGAGAATCGGCGTAATCAAAATTCGTTCTAAGCCGATCATGGTTGCGATCGTGACAAACGCCCCGATTAGAAAAACTGTTCCGGCAAACTGCTGGGAAGTATGCAACATCTCGTATCGCACTGCCGTGACATCATGCCGCAAAATCAATACATTGCTTGATGCTTCCAGAGCGATCGCTTCGTCATATCTCGCCTCGATCGGGCTGTAGATATCGATCGTATTTTGCTGGTAGTTCCTAAACAAAAGCTGTGGTGGTTCACCAAATTGACGAACCATTGTTCCGTCTGCTTGATATAGCACTCCGCCAATAATTGGAGAGTCAACCGAGAGCTTCTGGATTTGTTCAATCTTGAAGTCTGCTGAATCAATTGCACGAACTAGCTCAACCGCTTTATCGATCGTAATGGTTCTAAGTTGACTGAGTAGCTCTTGTTGACGGAGATTCAGTGAGACAATGAGTAGCAGAATTTCAGCGACTACAATACTGATAAACACCCAAAGCACAATGCGCTGGGATAACCGCGATCGGAATAGAGCATAAAGGGATTGAAGAAGACCAGTCACAGGATCTAATCTCCATAAGTGATAAAACAACTAGCGAATCTTTGACCTGACTGAAATACAATCAATGCTAGGAGAATGCTAGTTCAACCCTAGCTGACCTTTTCAAGAAACATCTTTTCGATTTTTGCCGTGTTTTAGCTGAATCTTGTGATGTTACCAATCCATCATTTGCAAGAATCAGATAAATTTAGCAAAAATCGAGAAGACACCCATCTCAGTATTCGCTAGGTTCAGAATAGTTCTGTGCGATCGAGGGGTCTGGTGTGTTGTTAGAAGGAAAAGTAGCGCTAATCGCTGGAAACGCGACGGAAATTGGACAAGCGACTGCGATCGCGATGTCAGTTGCAGGAGCAAGCGTGGTAATTGGCGATTATGAGATTGATCCTTGGCTCTGCACGATCGCGACGATTCGATCGAGGGGGGCAGAGGTGCTATTTCATCCTACTGATGTCACGGTAGCTAGAGCAGTAAAGGCGCTTGTAGCGAAAATTGCGACTGTTTTTGGTCGGCTCGATGTTGCGTTTAACAATACTTGCACCAATGCGTCACGAGTGCCCTTAGCAGAACAAGAAGAATTTGAAGTGGTGGGTGTGATTGATCACAATCTGAATGGGCTGTGGCTTTGTCTGAAGTATGAGATTGAGCAGATGTTGAAAGGTGAGGGCGGCGCGATCGTGAATCATAGTTCAATTTTTGGGCTGACTGGCAGTGTTAACGATGCGATCTATGTCAGCACCAAACACGCAGTTACCGGGATGACCAAAGCAGCAGCACTTGATTATGCTCAACAAGGAATTCGCGTGAATGCTGTTGCTCCTAGTCCCAATTTTGACCTGATGCCGATGGGACGATCTGTGAAACCCCAGGACGTTGCAAACGCGATCGTATGGCTGTGTTCAGATCAAGCCTCTTTTATTACAGGACATACGTTACCGATCGATGGTGGATTTACTGCACAGTAGCTCTTAGTTTCTGCGGTATGCTCTTGGTGTTGTGCCCACGGTCTTGCGAAAATGCTGCGTCATCTGGCTTTGACTGGTGAAGCCACATTCTAGGGCAATTTGAGCGATCGCTTTATCGGGTTGTTTGATCAATAACCGTTTAGCCGTTTCGATGCGTTGTTGCAGCACATACTGATATGGTGCGATCCCCATCGACTGTTTGAACAATCGACAAAAATAATACTGACTCATGCCTAACTGTTCCGCCGCCTCTTGCAGCTTGAAATCGCCGCTCAGATGGTCGTGAATAAAGTCGATCGCGGTTTGAAGCTGAGTATACGATAAACCATCACTAAACGATCGTAGAGTTGGTGTTTGAGTGCAATAGTTACGGAGTAAATGAATTAAGAATTGGTTCGCAAGGGATTCTGTATAGAGTTTGCCACCAAGACTATTGCTGTACATTTCGCTACGGAAAGCGGTCGCGATCGCAGCGAGTTGATTATCGTAAGTATGCAAAATTGGACGCAACTCGACGCGCTCTGGATACAAACAATCATTCTCCGCTGCGACTTGCTGAAGCTGTTGAGGATTGATATAAAAACTAGCAGTTTCATCTGCTTGCTCACATTCCCAGTAACAGAAAGAAGGCGCTTGAGCAGGAAGCAGAATAATGCTTCCTGGCGACAGTACACCGTTGTACTCCTTTCTAGCGATGCGAGTAACTTGACGCAAATTGCTATTAAAGCTGAACATTAAGATATTATCTGCACAGCCGTTCGAGACATCCACTTCACTAGAAGTTTGGAATTCATGCGTAACCACCAATCCTTGATCGCTGATCGTTCTGCTTTCCTGAACCCAATCTTGAGGCACAATCTCTGACCAAGAGGCTGAGGATTGCTTTGACACAATGCTATCCATCGACTTCACTCCAATGATGTTGAAATCTTTCAGGCATTGGTTCTACAATACCCCAACTAACGCAGAAAAACCTTGATGCAAATCAAGATAGAGAAGTTTTTTGGCAAAATTCAATCGTTTCGTAACACAATTGTTCGATTCACGCGATCGATTACGCCTTCTTCCTGAAGTTGCCTCAGCGTTCGCGAAAATACCTCTGGGCTGATCCCCAAATCGCCTGCAATCGATCGAAAAGAGCGAGTCAACTGTATCTGCGATCGCTCTGGTTCACCCACGAGCGGAATCATGTTTTGCAAGTAGCGCAGCACTCGTTCCCGCGCTGATCGCAGACTTCTCAACTCCAGAACAATTTTCGTAATGTGCAGCCGTCGTGCCATTTGCGACATTGACCTTGCCGATAGTTCACTGTTTCGACGTAGTTCTGCTAAAAATGCAGTCGTTGGAATGGCTGCTATTCGCGATCGGCGTTCAGCGATCGCCGTACACGCATAGTTGTCTAAGAACAATACCACTTCCGAAAAAAATTCTCCTGCTTCGATTCGATAATGGTCTACTGCTTTTCCTGCGCTGGTATAGTGCAGCAGTCTCACTTGTCCACTATCAAGAAAATAGAGCAAGTCAGCAGGTTCGCCTTCGCGAAAAATGACTTGCCCTTGCGGAACTGTTTGCCAGTTGAGTAACGTTTGCAATTCTGTAGACAGTTGTTCGATCATGGATGCTTCGGAAATTCACTGAAAACTTCGAGGATCGATAGAGACATTCCCGCAGAACATCTCTATCAACACTTCAATCTATTAGTCGTCGAGCGATGAGAGTTTGGTTTCCACAGTGCGGATGAAACCTGAATCCGAGAGCGTATCGGGCGAAAGTTGTCCTTGTGCGATCGCGACTCTCACCAAATCCTCAGCCGTTACTCGCCCCGTTGCATAAGCATGATGCAATTGAGCAGAACTCGGAATGCCTTGATTGATGTAGCTACCCCGAAAAGCGGATGATACTAAGCCATTGGGTGTGAGTTGTACCGAAGTCGAACGATTCAGTGTGGAAGAAACAACGGCTGTTTTCTGTTCGATCGATGATTCAGCAAACGCAGCAGGAGCGACAAAACCAGAGAGAGCCAGAACAGACAGAGCAGAAAGAA
>JADEXW010000541.1 GCA_015206935.1 Pseudanabaenaceae cyanobacterium LEGE 13415
TCGCACCTCCCCAATCATGCCCCACAAGCGTACAGCGCTGATAACCTAATCCTTCGATCACGCCTTTCACATCTGCTACGAATTCAGACATTCGATACGCATCATTTCCAGCAGGTTTATCGCTGTCATTGTAGCCGCGAAGATCGATCGCAACTGCTTTGTGATCTTTAGCAAATTCGGGAATTTGTTTGCGCCAGGAATACCAAAATTCAGGAAAACCGTGTAAGAAAAGAATTAAATCACCTTCGCCCTGAGTGACGTAATGAAGTTTAATTCCGTTGGTGAAAATGCGATCGTGTTTCCAAGTTTCAATCATGATCCTGCTGGATATTGTTGTAGAACTTGCTGGAGATATTGACCCGTATAAGACCGGGGATTTTTTGCAACTTCTTCGGGTGTTCCAACCGCGACAATTTCGCCGCCCAGATTGCCGCCTTCAGGACCGAGATCAATAATCCAATCTGAACATCGAATCACATCCAAATTGTGTTCAATTACCAAGACCGAATTCCCTTTATCGACTAATCGTTGAATCACATCCAGAAGTTTGTGAACATCGTAGAACGATAATCCGGTCGTGGGTTCATCAATAAGATAGAGTGTTTTACCCGTGGCGCGACGAGAAAGTTCGGTGGCAAGTTTGACCCGTTGCGCTTCACCTCCGGAGAGCGTAGGAGCGGTTTGACCGAGCCGCATATATCCAAGACCCACATCAACCAGAGTTTGCAAACGAGTTGCAGCTTGGGGAATGTTCTTGAAGAATTCGGCTCCTTCTTCGACGGTCATGCTGAGAACATCCGCGATCGATTTCCCTTTAAATTTCACTTGTAAAGTCTCGCGGTTGTAACGTGCCCCTTTGCATACCTCACATTGCACATATACATCGGGAAGGAAGTTCATTTCGATCACGTTCACGCCTTGACCACTACAAGCTTCACAGCGTCCGCCCTTGACGTTAAACGAGAATTGTCCGGGTTTATATCCTCTAGCTTTGGCTTCGATCGTTTCGGAAAAGACATCACGAATACAATCGAAAACGCCTGTGTAAGTAGCAGGATTCGATCGAGGAGTTCGACCGATGGGAGATTGATCAATGACGATCGCTTTATCGAGCGCGTCCAATCCCTTTACAGGTTTCATCTCTTTCGGTTGCGGAACTTTCTGCCCAAAGTGATGTTGAATCGCAGGATAAAGCAGTTCATTGATCAGGGTCGATTTTCCAGAGCCGGAAACGCCCGTTACACAGACCAATTTGCCCAGCGGAAATTCGACATCTACCTTCTTAAGATTGTTGCGGCGAGCATCTCGAATCACCAACGATCGACCATTTCCTTCTCGTCGTTCTGCGGGAGTTTGAATCGATCGACGACCGGAAAGATAGGCACCTGTCAGCGATTCTTCTGCGTTCAAGAGCGTATCTAAATCGCCTTGAGCCACAATGCGCCCACCGTGTACACCTGCACCGGGTCCAATATCGACTAAATGATCCGCCGCACGAATCGTTTCTTCATCGTGTTCAACCACGATCAAGGTATTTCCAAGATCGCGCAGCTTGGTCAAAGTATTAAGCAATCGAGTGTTATCGCGTTGATGTAGACCGATACTTGGCTCGTCTAAAACGTATAAAACGCCTGTCAATCCTGCACCGATTTGAGTCGCCAATCGAATTCGTTGGGCTTCACCCCCGGAAAGCGTCATTGCAGTTCGATCGAGCGTCAAATAATCTAATCCCACATCTAAGAGAAATTGCAATCTCGCTTTAATTTCTCTTAGGACTAAATCACCAATTTGTGCTTGTCGATCGCTTAATTTTAAGTCCTCAACTCGCTCCAAACATTCACGAATTGAAACGCCTGTAAAGTCATGAATTCGATATTGTCCTAACCGCACTGCGAGCGATTCAGGTTTCAATCTTTTCCCGCCACAAATATCACAAGCTTGATCGATTAGATATTGTTCTAATTTCTGTTTGTAGAGGTCGGAACTAGCTTCTTGATATTGTCGATCGAGCAACGGAATTGCCCCTTCATATCGACGGTGATAGCCTTTGTTTTCTCGATAACGTGAATCGACTTCAATCCAAATCGGATCTTTAGAACCAAACAACATCACGTGCTGTTGTTCAGGGGTTAATTGATTCCAAGGCGTTTGAATATCGAATCCGAAAGCCTCAGCAACACTGCAAATTAAAGACAAGTAATACGTATTGTCTTTGTCTGACCAAGGTGCGATCGAGGCATAAACCGGAAGATTCGGATTCGGAATAATCAACTCTGGCGAAAATGTGCGGTGACTGCCAATTCCGTGACAGTTTGGACAAGCGCCATACGGCGAATTAAATGAGAACAATCGAGGTGAAAGTTCTTCCATCACTGCACCATGTTCGGGACAAGCAAAGTTCTCCGAAAATACAAGTTCTGAAGCTTGTTCTTCCGAACCTTCTTGCATTAAATCAATCACGGCAATTCCGCCCGATCGCTTTAAACAAGTCGTCAAAGAATCACTTAATCGCTCTTGAATGTCATCCTTTTTCACTAAGCGATCGACCACAACTTCGATTGTATGCAATTGATTTTTATCAAGCTCGATCGAGTCGCTTAATTCCCGAACTTCTCCATCGATCCGAACTCGAACAAATCCTTCTGCTGCAAGTCCCGAAATTAATTTTCGATGGGTTCCTTTTTTACCTCGAACCACAGGCGCGAGAATTTGGAACCGAGTTCGATCAGGTAATTCCAGAATGCGATCGACCATTTGATCAATCGTTTGAGGCGCAATCGAGCGATCGCAAATCGGACAATGCGGATTACCCGCACGACCGTAGAGCAAGCGCATGTAATCGTAGATTTCCGTAACCGTTCCGACCGTCGATCGAGGATTATGCGAAGTTGATTTTTGATCGATCGAAATGGCTGGACTTAACCCTTCGATCGCATCGACATCTGGTTTATCAACCTGTCCCAAAAACTGACGCGCATAAGCACTGAGCGACTCAACATATCGCCGCTGTCCCTCTGCAAAAATCGTATCGAATGCAAGAGAAGACTTTCCTGAACCTGAAACGCCTGTAAATACAATTAATTGATCCCGTGGCAATTCGAGATCCACGTTTTTCAAATTATGCTGACGTGCGCCGCGAATCCGAATTGAGTTGAGCGAAACAATTTTTCTCGTAGCGTTTTTCGACCCGTTCGATTCGATTTCGGCTCCCAAATCGGGACTCAATACAGGAGACTCAGAGCTTTTAGATTTGCTAACACGCTTTGGCATTCGGAGGGCGAAGAAATAGTCCTTAACGATTCTATCGCTCTGATTCACGATCGAGTTGATTTGTACTCAGGATCAATCCGATTCGATTCTCTACAATGAGCCAACGCCATTCAAATTCACTGTTATGAGAAATATTTTTCCAGTAGCTTCACTTCCTGTAGGGTTTGCAGTCTTGACTGGATTCAGTTGGTTGAGCTTCTCTGCACCGCTCCGAGCTGCCATTTTGACGCAAGAATTTGAGTTTACTATCGATCGTCTTACGAGACCGCCCGGTGAAACAGTCCTTCCACCTTCAGCTCCACCGCTTGGAACGAGAGGGTTTGGCAGAGTGATATTTGATACCAATCTGATTCAGTATGTTCCGCCTTCCCCGCCTGTCACTCTTTATCCTCCGACCTCCGGATATTTTGTACGCCAGCCTCTGAGCTACTCGATCGATTTTTTTGGCAATCGCTACAATACGCTTCCAGTCTTTCGCGGTTCGTCTCCACGAGAGACTCCGCTCTTTGTATTTAATCAAACTGAAACCGGAGGCTATCAGTTAAGTCGTTTTGAATTTGGAACGAGGAATGAATCGACGTTCATCAGCATCAGTGGCTTGAGCGGCTCTGATGCTGGTCAATTTAGTTACTTTGGCGGGTCTGGAATTGCGGATGGCAGGGTGACTTTTACCCGTTCGTCGGAAGTGATACCGGAGCCAACAACGATCGCAGGAGTTC
>JADEXW010000094.1 GCA_015206935.1 Pseudanabaenaceae cyanobacterium LEGE 13415
AGCTAATCCCGCACCATCAGACAAATCAAACAAAGATTGAATCAAGCCTTTTCCAAAAGTCTTCTCACCTAAAATCGTTGCCCGTCCATTATCTTGAAGCGCTCCTGCTAGAATCTCACTCGCGCTTGCTGTTCCTTGATTCACCAAAACCACGAGCGGATCTTGAGTCAAAGCCTTTCCAGTTGCTTCAAAACTGCCGATCGTACCCTGCCGATTTACGGTGTAAACAATTTCGCCTTCATTAATCCACAATCGCGCAATCTCAATTCCTGCATTTAACAAACCGCCTGGATTGTTTCGCAAATCGAGAACATATCGATCGGCTCCATCATGTTCCAGTTTTGCGATCGCATGAGCCACTTCCATCGTCGCATTGGCATTAAACTGGCTCAATTTCAGATAACCCACCTTTGATCCATCAGCTTGAGGACGTAATTCTGAAATCACCGGATTCACTTCGATTCGATCGCGCACCAAATCAAACTCGCGCTCTCCTTCTTCACGGGCGATCGTCAACGTCACATGACTGCCCACCATGCCGCGCATTCTATCCGCCGCTTCATCCAGGCTCAGTCCTTCCGTAGACACCTCATCAATTTTAAGAATTAGATCCCCTGCGAGAATCCCGGATTTTGCCGCTGGAGAACCTGCGATCGGAGAAATCACCTTCAATCGCTTCGTATCCACATCCAAGGCAATTTGCAAGCCCACTCCAGTCAATTCGCCTGACGTACTGGTTTGCAGACTCTTATATTGATCCGGCTTCAGCAACCGAGTAAACGGATCATCCAGCACCGCCAACATTTGCGAAATTGCCCCGTAAGTCGCTTCCCGATTTGGTAACGATTGCTTCAAATACTTCTCACGAATCGCCCACCAATTTCGATGATTAAAAGTCGGATCGACATACGCTCGATCGATAATCCGCCACACTTCATTAATTAATTTTTGCTCCTCAGTCAGCGCCTTGGCGGGAGCCGCCAAAAACAGCAGAGCAGCCGCGATCGATAACCCAATCACCGTCAATGAGCGAAGCCAAATAAGTCGTTTTCCCATAGCGATCGATAGTAACGCCAAATCGGGCAAGTTGATGCCGCAAAACCATTAGTATGCTTCACTTTGCCAGAGAAGCCCGATTCTGACAAAAGTTTTGACAAACGAAATTATTCTTTACAAAGACTTAAGTTTATTCCCAGAACCCGAAACCCGCGAAAAATCAGCAAAACCCCTGATAAATTGGCTCTTTCCAAGCGAAAATCTGCCTCTTCCATATGTTACATTTTTTATGAACAGCAATCATTTTTAGGAACGCTTGCTTTATGGCAAATGTGTATGACTGGTTCGACGAGCGCTTGGAAATCGGAGCGCTTGCCGAAGACGTAACCAGCAAGTACGTGCCTCCCCATGTCAACATCTTCTATTGCTTGGGCGGCATTACTCTGGTCTGCTTTTTGATCCAGTTTGCGACTGGATTTGCAATGACTTTTTACTACAAGCCAACCGTTGCCGAAGCATTCTCCTCCGTTCAGTACATCATGAACGAAGTGAACTTTGGCTGGCTGATCCGCTCCATCCATCGCTGGTCTGCCAGCATGATGGTGTTGATGATGATTCTGCATGTGTTCCGCGTATACCTCACTGGTGGCTTCAAAAAGCCTCGTGAGCTGACCTGGGTTACGGGTGTCGTTCTTGCTGTGATTACCGTCTCTTTCGGTGTAACAGGCTACTCGCTGCCTTGGGATCAGGTTGGATACTGGGCGGTGAAGATCGTATCCGGTGTGCCTGAAGCGATTCCCGTTGTGGGAACGCTGATTGCAGACTTGCTGCGGGGTGGTGCAAGCGTCGGTCAATCGACCTTAACCCGCTACTACAGCGCTCATACGTTCGTTCTGCCTTGGTTGATCGCCGTCTTTATGTTGGCGCACTTCCTGATGATTCGGAAGCAAGGAATTTCCGGTCCATTGTAAATCTTTGCAAGGATGTCTGGATTTTAGATTTCAAGTAAGATATGTCTAAAATCCACTCCTTTCATTTTGCTGATTCTCTAGAGTTAAGGAGAGCCTCCGTTAAATGGCAACCGTTAAGAAGCCGGATCTCAGTGATCCTCAATTGCGTGCGAAGTTGGCGAAAGGCATGGGTCACAATTATTACGGTGAACCCGCTTGGCCCAACGATTTGCTTTATATCTTCCCGGTCGTGATTTTAGGCACGATCGCGCTTTGTGTCGGTTTGGCAGTTCTCGATCCTGCAATGAATGGTGAACCTGCTAACCCGTTCGCAACTCCGCTTGAAATTCTGCCTGAATGGTACTTGTACCCTGTATTCAACATTCTCCGCCTTGTGCCGAACAAGCTCTTGGGTGTGGTGTTGATGGGTTCAGTGCCGCTGGGCTTGATTGCTGTTCCATTCATCGAAAACGTGAACAAGTTCCAAAACCCCTTCCGTCGCCCTGTTGCGATGGCAGTGTTCCTGTTTGGAACCTTCGTCACGATGTGGCTTGGAATTGGTGCAATCTTCCCGGTGAGCCAAGGTTTGACCCTCGGTTTGTTCTAAGGTTGATTTGAAAATAAGAATTTAATGCCTGCTAGGTGGCTTGAAGATATTTAAGCGATCGAGCAGGCATTCTCTTTCAGCAATTGGAGGATTCTGATGAGTCAAGTTATCGCACAAGAACAACGCCTCTACACGCCAGAGGAATATCTGGATTTAGAAAACGATGCTGAATTCAGGAGTAGATACGATGATGGAGTTATTACACCAATGACAGGCGGAACTGCAAACCACAATCAAATTGCAGGAAATTGCTATCTTGCTTTGAGCATGGGTTTGAAGAGAAAGGACTATCGCATTTTCTTTGCAGATGTGAAAGTTTGGATTCCAACTTCGCGAAAGTTTCGTTATCCAGATTTGATGGTAATTGCAGGAGAGCCTGAATATTATCTAGACCGCAAAACGACAGTCACAAATCCGCAAGTCATTATCGAGGTGTTATCAGATTCGACAGAAGAATTCGATCGAGAAGATAAGTTTAATCTGTACAAATCGATTCCAACCTTTCAGGAATATCTCTTAATTGATCAGAATCAGATTGCGATCGATCATTTCTACAAAACCCAACCGAAACATTGGCAGATCGATCAGTTTGATGATCAAGACATGGAAATTCAACTGCGATCGATTAATGTGACTTTAGCGATCGCGGATATTTACGATAAAGTGCAGTTTAGTTAGTGAATTGATTTATTTCTAGCCTAAGATTCATCTTCATCGCTTCAATTAAAGGTTTTGGGCTTGAACAAACTGATGGAAGTTAAAAAATATTCGCTTCCATCAATTCTTTGCCAAAGCTAACTCTCTTCCTGACCCCGATAAAGCGGCAACAGAACATTAAACACCGATCCTTCACCGACTTTGCTCCGCACCGTAATCGAGCCGCCACAGTGCAACAACAACTTCTGTACGATCGTTAACCCCAATCCCGCGCCGCTCATATCTTCCTCGCTCGATTGTCGAATCCGATAAAAGCGATCGAAGATTTTCGGAATATCACTCTGAGCAATTCCAATTCCAGTATCCCGAAACTCAAGCTGAAGATAGTCTCCTTGCTGTTTCGCTTTAACCCAGACTTGTCCCCCACGCGGCGTAAATTTAATCCCGTTATGCAGCAAATTAATCACAATTTGCTTTAACCAGGTCGGCAAACACGCAATCGCAGGTAAATTCTCAGGAATCGTATACGCCAATCGCACGCCCTTCTCTTCAGCTAAGGGCTGATAGGTACTCACCACGCCCGGAACCACGTCCATAAGGCTTACAGCTTGAATTGCGGTTTGTTCTGCCATCTGATCCAAGCTCACCAAATCGAGCAAACTGGTAATCAGGGAACTTTGTCGATCGCATTCGCGCACAAGTAAGTCCATGTACCGCTGTTTCTGGGTCGGCTTCAAACTCGGAGAATTCAGCAGTGTCAACGCCGTTTTCATATTAGTTAGCGGCGTTCGTAATTCTTGCCCAACATTGTGCAAGAACTCATCCTTCAAGCGAATCGTACCCAGCAATTCCTCGTTCTGAAGCTGAAGGATGTTCGCGGTTTCTGCCTGACGACGATGCGTGGTTGCCCGTTGCCATAAGTCTTCTTGACGTTGAATATGTTTGGTTAAAAGTTGATTCGCTAAAACTGGATTAAATGTATCAAATTCAGGCAGCGATTCTGTTTCTGAAGTCAGCGGTTGAAGTTGTGTGATCGCATTTCGCACCACATTTGGATCAAACACCAGATACGCCATTAATGCTTGCTTCTTTTCGGGTGCTTCTTCCTCGATCGAATGAGTCTCCACTTCACGCGACACTGTTTTTGCTCGCTGCCCCACGAGCATGGCGCAAAACTGTTTCGACCAAACGAGGAAAAAATATTCTCTTCTTAAAGCACTCTCGATCGGTAATACGATCGAAGTCGGCAGTGGACGCGGTAAATAAGAGGGCGATAAAGATTCCAGACTTGCGAGTTCTTCTGGAGCTTCCTCGCGCTGATTTTTGAACCAAAAAACCTGCTGCTGGAGTGGCATTCGATCGAGATAGCGATCGAACTCGGTTTGCCATGCCTCTCCTTTCGGTAATTTCACCCAAATCGAGGCAGGTTGACTCTGATCAATTAATAAATCAATCAGACTACTCATCATCGCTTTGAACGTTACGGGGCTAACGTGCATCGCCAAGGCGGATGAAGCTGAACCCGCCACCAGTTCATATAAAGAGAGTTCGGAAGTTACAACTGAGGTCATACCGGAGGTGCTACGGAGAAAGGTGGACGAACACTGCTATCACGGTCAATACGGTGTGCCCTTTAATATCTAGCCGCAATTTGGGTCATCAAATCAAAATTTTTGACCCATTTCCCCAGCATTTCTTAAAATAAACCGGAAATTACGTAGGAGAATTGATCCCCGCTTGGGTAGTAGCGCAAATCGCGTGAAGCTCATCCCCGTTCTCGATCGCAAGGCTGAAACTTGACAACGCACAATTCAGCCTTTTTATCAATGGATTTTCATTAAATGAGACGTAATGTGAACGTAATCGGTGTTGTCGCTACTGGAGATAGCTGAATCATCGAAGTCGTTTCGTTGGAGATCAAAGCAATGGCTGGACAAATGTGTTGGTTAGCCGGACTGGGTGGAGGAACGAAAATTCTTCATCTGCGCGAACAGCCTCACCAACCGTGGACACCCTATACGTCGTTTCCACAGTATCGCGTCCCGGATTTGCAAGTTCGCGGCGCTTCCAAAGGTTGGACGACTTATCAAAAATTACGTGCAGCAGACTGGACGCTGATTGCGACCGATCAGGCATATGTGATCACTCCTGCGATCGTCGAAAATCAGCGCTAAAGGGTTGACAGCTTCACCCGCATTTAGGCGCTGTTACTGTTAGATAAATTCCGCTCAAAACCACGAGAAATGCGATCGCGTTTCCCAATAGAATCGTTTGCCCGAATAGCACCATCGCCAATCCTGCGGCGATAATCGGAACCGCTAACAGTGCAACCGAGACTAATCCTGCTGAGAATTGTTTCAGGCTGTAAGTTAACAATCCATGTCCTGTGACTTGAGTAATGAGTGCAGCGGCGAGAATTGCTAACTCACTTTCTAGTGAAGGTGGAACCAGTGATAAACCATTCCACAGCACTAGGGGTAATAGCAAAAGACTCGCGATCGCGCTTTCACCCATTGCAATCACCGGAGTTGCAAATCGGGTTCGCAATTGTTCCACGATCAACAGTTCGATGGCGATGAACACAGCGGAACTGAGTGCTGCGACATCTCCCCAAACCGTATCAGAGTCTAGGTTTAGGTCTCCTGCGCCGATTGCGATCGCACCGATCAAAGCAATCACTAATCCAATCCAAAATTGACGGCTAAATTTCTGTTTTAGAAATAACCATCCGCCGAATGTGGTGAAGATGGGCATCATGTGAGTGAGTAAAGTTGCATTTGCTACTTGAGTATGAGCGAGCGCCCAAGCCAGTAAAACAATGAATGCTGCAAAACTTGCTCCTGCTCCGATGAATAGTCCCACTTCGCGCCAACCGATTTCAGCGATCGATGGTTCTTCTTTGGTTGTAACCGCTCGAATGCTATTCCAAAATGTAAACACGATCGCTGCAATGGCAACTCGATCAAGAGCAACTTGATTCGCGCTCATTTCTTGGGTTGCAATTTTCATAAAAATCGATCCACTTGCTAATGCAACTAGGGCAAACCCTAGTACAAATGCAGAGAGGATCGATCGGGTGCTGAGATTTTGAAACCAAGACGATTGAATGGAGTCGGTGGTGGGCTGAGTCATACTTTGAATTGAGCGATCGCATCTTTCAAAGTATATCGAGATTAGCTCAATCCAATCTGAACTTGATTGTCGATCAGTTGAACGGCAAAGGTACGAATCGTAACAGCACTATCGTCAAAACATTCACCTGTCTTCAGGTTGAAATTCTGCTTATAGATCGGGGATGCGACTTTTGGAATTCCATTGCGATCGCCTACAATTCCACGCGAAAGTACGTATGCTTTACTAAATGGATCGTAGTTATCGATCGCATAAAGCTGATCTTGTCCGACTCGAAAAATTGCAACTTGTTGATCATTCACTAAAGCGCAAACTCCAGTGTTCGGAATGATATCTTCTAAGCTGCAAACAGTGATCCAAGTGGTCGCAATAGACTGGGAAAATTGCATAGTAATGTATGGTGAAGGATTAGAAGGTTTACGATCGAGTTAACGCGAGTTCAATGATTAGTTCGTGTGGTGGCATTTTCGGGATTCGCCCCCTAAATCCCCCATTCTGGGGGACTTTGAGGAAGAATAATTTCTAGAACTCCATAGCGCTTTCTCTCTTCAAAGTCCCCCAAATTTGGGGGATTTAGGGGGCACAAGCCGCTCCAAACGAAGCGAAACACTCCGTCAAACTCACGATCGAGTTAACGAAAACAATTGACGTTCATGTTCATAAATCGGGCGATGTTGTCCTCGTTCCTCGACTTGAACAATGTTCGGATCAGGGTCATCTGAGTTAATGAAATGTCGGAACCGACGCACTTTTGCTGAATCGTCGATCGTCGTTTTCCACTCGCAAGCATAGGTATCTACTTGATGCGCCATTTCTGCTTCGAGTTCTGCACAGATTTCAAGCGAATCTTCGATGATTACTTGCTTGAGATAGTCCATTCCACCTTCAAGCTTGTTGAACCAAGTTGCAGTTCGTTCTAAGCGGTTTGCAGTGCGAATGTAGAACATTAAGAAGCGATCGATATATCGAATCAACGTTTCTTTGTCTAAGTCTGCTGCAAGTAACTGTGCATGTTGTGGCTTCATTCCACCATTGCCACAGACATACAGGTTCCAACCTTTCTCAGTTGCAATAATGCCAAAGTCTTTACTCTGAGCTTCTGCACATTCACGAGTACAACCAGACACCGCAGATTTAATCTTATGCGGAGCGCGTAAGCCTCGATAGCGGAGTTCAACCTCGATCGCTAAACTGGTCGAATCTTGCACTCCAAATCGACACCAAGTGCTACCGACACAAGATTTCACAGTTCTGAGTGCTTTGCCATAAGCATGACCGGATTCAAATCCAGCATCGATTAACTGTTTCCAAATCAGTGGTAATTGTTCAACTCTTGCACCAAACAAATCAACTCTCTGACCACCTGTAATTTTGGTGTATAGTCCAAACTCCTTGGCAACTTGACCGAGTGCAATCAGTTGATCGGGTGTGAGTTCTCCACCTGGAACACGCGGCACAACAGAGTAAGTTCCATCGCGTTGAATGTTCGCGAGGAAAGCATCATTTGTGTCTTGTAAAGCTGCATGAGTCGGTTCAAGAATGTAATCATTCCACGCGGATGCCAGAATCGACCCGATCGCAGGTTTACAAATTTCGCAGCCTTGACCTATTCCATGTTGCTGAAGTAGCTGATCGAAGGTGTAGATTTTCTGCGATCGTACCAGATGATAAAGTTCCTGCCGCGAGTAAGCAAAATGCTCACATAGATGGTTCTTAACTTCGATTCCCGCCTTCTTCAGTTCCGATTTTAATAAGTCAGTGACTAATGGAACGCATCCACCGCAACCTGTTCCCGCTTTAGTGCATTGTTTCAAGCTACCAATATCAGTCAATCCCTGATTCTGAATTGCATCACAGATTGCAGCTTTGCTCACATTGTTACAAGAGCAAATCTGTGCAGTGTCAGGAAAGCTATCAACGCCCATCAATGCTGAGGAGCTATCACTGCGCGGCGGAATGAGCAGATCTTCAGGATGTGGCGGTAATGTGATTTGATTCTGCATTAACTGAAGTAAGTTGCCATATGCAGAAGCATCCCCAACTAAGATTCCACCGAGTAAAGTCTTTCCAGTTTCATCAATCACAAGCTTTTTATAAGTTCCTTGAATCGAATCTACGATCGCAATTTCCTTCGCTCCCGGTGTCTTGCTAAACGCATCCCCAAAACTTGCTACATCCACACCCAACAATTTGAGCTTAGTGGACATATCCGCGCCTGTGAACTGATTGGATCTCTCACAGAGATGATCTGATGCCACAGTCGCCATCGAGTAGCCCGGAGCAACTAAACCATAGATACGATTTTGATAAAGGGCACATTCCCCGATCGCATAAATATCCGCATCCGAAGTCTGACAATTCTCGTTAATCACAATTCCGCCGCGTTCACCCACTGCTAGATTGCACGATCGCGCCATTTCATCTCTCGGACGAATCCCCGCCGAAAACACGATCATGTCCGTTTGCAGTTCCGTTCCATCCGCAAACAGCATCTTGTGAACGCGCCCATTTTCGCTCACAATTTCCGTCGTTGATTTGCTCGTATGAACCGAAACCCCGATCGCTTCAATATTTTGTTTCAGCAGTGCCCCACCCGCATCATCCACCTGAACAGGCATCAATCGGGGCATAAACTCCACGACATGCGTCTCTAGCCCCAAATTCTTCAACGCATTCGCGCATTCCAATCCGAGCAAACCGCCCCCAACAACCACCCCAACTCGACATGATTCGGCGTAGGCTTGGATCGCTTCAAGGTCGTCGATCGTGCGATACACAAATGTCCCTTGTGTCTCCCGACCTTGGATCGGCGGCACAAATGGAAACGATCCGGTGGCAAGAACGAGCTTGTCATAACGAAGAGTGACACCTTGAGCGGAAGTAACGGTTTTGCGATCGCGATCGATCTCGACTACCTTATCTCCAACATAGATCCGAACGCCCTGTTTTGCGTAAAAATCTGGCTCAACCAGTGAGAGATCTTCGGCAGTTTTCCCGGCAAAAAATCCGCTGAGATTGACGCGATCGTAAGCAATTCGAGATTCTTCACAAAATGTGATCAAGTTCCAGTCTGCCGATCCGTTTTCGATCATGCGCTCTAGGAACTTGTGACCGACCATCCCATTCCCGATCACTACTAAATTCTTTTTCGTCATACAAGCTAGTCTGCTGCTGCATTGCCAGTTTCAGCCTAGGAGATCCCATGATCTATTTTGTAACTATGACTACAGAATTTTTTACAAGATGAGAGAATTGCATCAACGTGATACAGCTTTCGCATGATTCATCGTCTTACTCCTTGAGGTGTGATTTGTAGTTCCACTCTGCCATCCTCATTTCCCTGAACCGCGACTTGTTGTGTATCCAACTGTCCAGAGGCTTGCGGTCCAGCAATACTAAACGGTGGATTGTTTTGCTGATAGCTCACATTTCCATTCGCTTCAAACTGTTGAGTCGCAAGAAACCATTTCACTCGATCGGCACTCAATCGCGATTGATTTTTCTCTCCAACTCCCCGCACATTTCCGCTCAGATTTGCGACTTGCTGATCAATTTGCATTTCGCCTTGATTTGCAGTCAACGTAATTTGCTGCGCGGAATTAACGATCGTAATCGGTTCAGTTGCAAACAGCGTCTTTTGATTAATGTTCCAAGCAAGCGCATTGCCGCTAATCTGTGTGTTTGATTGTTTCAGAGCAATTCGCGCATTCTGCCGCAGTGTAACTGTATTGGCTTTGAGATCGACCTCTGATTGATCAGCACTACCCCGATCGGTAATTTGATTATTCTCATAGCGATCAACTTGAATCGGTCGATCGCTGTTAATTTTCTGATCTTGAATCAGCCAAGTTAACCGCTCTCCCCGCATCTGAAGCGAGGGTTGTTTCACTTGCGCCACCACTTGTCCTGAAACTTCTACCCGACGCGCACGAGTCAAAAATCTTCCTTCTTTGGCGGCAAGTTGAACTTGTTTATGATCGCCATTGAATCCATTACGGATAATCAGCACATCTTCAGTCGGTCGCCATTCAAGCTCATTGCCTTTGATAACGGAATTATCCCGAATGTCGATCGCAGTAATTTGTCCTTTGAGAACGATCGATTTTCCGTCTTGCTGAATGTCACTGCGTTGAGCTTCAATCTTAAACACAGGCTTGCCATCCTGAAAAAGCTCACCGCGCGGCTCTTGAACTGTTGCATTTTTCTGATCTTTTGCGTAGACCGCCTGTTTTGCTGTCACCCGCCACCAAAGCTGCCCTTTCTCATTCGCTTGCTCTAGAGTGACATTGTTAAACGTCAAATTGCTATCAAACTTTTGTGCGCCTTGAGTATCTTTGGTTAACTGTTCAGCAGTGCGATCGCTGCGATTTCTGCAACCGCTTGCACCAATGAGCAGAGTAATCAGAGCGAGATTGAGTAAGAGTGAGCGCCGCAAGATAAAATTCCTCAAACCAGAGAACGAAAGGAGCGAACCCTGCGGGAAGCAGAGCGATCGAGATAAACAAGACGCAATCTATCTCGATATTGCTCCCGACTTCTTTACTTTAAGGCGAATGCTCGTCGTCGTGGTCGTCCATTATGCCAATGCTGGATAAAGGACGATAGGTATAGCTCCGAGGCGTTTTCTGAATGTCCTCTTTGATCGTGTCCAGGTCAATATAGCGATCGGCAACATTGATCAAGCTATCACTGGTCATCGATCGTAAACTCACCACTTCTACCCGAACACCACGGTAACTCACCGCATTCACCGCATAGGCTAGATCGCCATCTCCGCTTACAAGAACGGCAGTATCGTAAGATCCCACCAGCGACATCATATCGACGGCAATTTCGACATCGAGATTTGCTTTTTTCGAGCCGTCTGGTAGTTGGACAAGATCTTTAGAAATCACGCGGTAGCCATTCCGCCGCATCCAGAGAAGAAAGCCTTGCTGTTTTTCATTGGTGCGATCGACCCCGGTGTAAAAGAACGATCGCAATAATCGAGAACCGGAAGTCAGGCGCACTAAAAGCTTCGTGTAATCAATTTCAATACCGAGTTGAAGCGCGGCATAAAACAAATTTGAGCCATCAATAAAAATGGCGACGCGACCACGATTTTCTAGCACTTGTTCCGGCGAAAACACCGTCTCTGTTTCGTGATTCAAATGGTTCAACACAGTTGCTATCCTCAGAATTTTTTATGAAAGGTTTTGAACAAAGAAAAAGGAACGTACATTCATCGCGCTCAGGTTGAACTTTCGACCGGGAGTTCGAGTTTTTGGAAGACAGGTTGAGGCTTTTGAAGTGCTTGTTTAGCTCGCAGTATTCCCCATCTCGATTGATTGGGGAAGGTGATTGAAACATCAATTAAACTAGCGTCATTAAAATCAACATTAAAACCTAATTGTTGATAAACAGCAGTGCTAGTCCGGGGGATGATTGGTGCTAAAAGATACGCAGCTAACCGTACAGATTCAAGCACTGCATATAAGACTTCTTCGGCTTCTTGTTTCTTTCCTGCTTTATACAGTGACCAAGGAGCTTGCTCGTTGATATATTTATTACCGAGCCGAATCAGTGTTAAAACTTCCTCGCACGCGACATTAAATGCAAGGGATTCGTATGCCTTTGAAACTCGATCGCCTAATCCTTCTGCTATCGATCGCAGTGGATGATCTTCTGAGATTTCAACTTCAGGAACCACTCCACCACTGTTTTTATGAATCAGTCCCAAGCTCCGATTCAATAAGTTTCCGAATCCGTCTGCGAGATCGGCGTTACACATATCGACAAAGCGATTTTCTTCAAATACACCATCGCGTCCGAATTCGATTCCTTTGAGGAAATAGTATCGAAAGGCATCGACTCCATAT
>JADEXW010000542.1 GCA_015206935.1 Pseudanabaenaceae cyanobacterium LEGE 13415
AGTCGGTTATTTGTCTGTGTTAACTCGGCAGTGCGTTGGGCGACTAATTCTTCAAGCTGATCCTGATAGCGTTTGAGTGCAGATTCAGCTTGACGACGTTCCCCAATTTGAACTTGCAAAGCTTGGTTTGCAAGCTTCAATTCGGTCGGACTTGGAAGCGCTAAAGCTTTTGGAATGAGTGGATAAAGTTCGATTGCAGTTAAAACAGAAACCATTGCCGTCACTGCTTTGACTGCACCCGAAATCCAATAGTCTGGATGCCACAACGTCCAAATATCTAAAAGGTGTCCGGTTCCACAAGAAACAATGAATGCTCCAAAGAGTAGGAAAATCCAGTTAAAGGGTAAATCCTCGCGTTTCTGCACGAAGAACACGATCGCGAGTGGAATCGAATAATAAGACAGCGCAATTAACGCATCACCAGTGATATGCAGCCAAACCAATCCAGTTTGCCAGAGATAACAATGCCCATGCGGCATGTAAGAACTTGAATCAAACAAACGACTCCAAAATTCGGTCATGGTGCTGTAACGATGAGAACGGATCGACTTAGATGATCATAGCGACAGGTGTTGGGATGTGGGTGTCACTTATCGGTCAATAGGTAGACCTTAAAACGAAGGGATTCATTTCGCCTATTTGTCGAAAGACAGATTTTGCTTTGGTGGGATTTTCATTCAATGTTGTCGCTCTAGGTTCTGTGCGTCAGAATGGGTCGGACAAAGAGAAATCAGTGAGCCTATATGCGGCAGTTTAAAAGATTAAGAATTGCACTTTCTGCGATCGCAGTCGGCGGATCGATCGCGGTTTTTAGCGATCCTGCTCGAAGTGCAGAGCGCGTCTTTTTGTCGTATGGCATCTTAGAGCGATCGATTTCTGTTTCTGCGCTTGAAACCTATGCTCGTACAGGCGCATTGGATAGTGATCTCTATGTTTATTCGCAGTACATTTCTCCGCAACAACTTCAAACGTTGAGAAAAGCTTTGCTAACCAGAGCGAATATTGATCCGATCGCGGTTTCTCAGTTCCTTTATACGCAGCAAGGTGAAATTCTCCTGCGTCGTTTGGGGCAAGTGATTCAGCCTGAATCGCGAGATACAGGATTTTTTGCAATTCGAGGCGCGTTGATTCTAGCGGCATCTGATCCAGAAGGATTAACTCCGCTGAATGTTCTGCGAAAGTTTCCCACTCGTGGACTGAGAATCGATTTACAGCGGAGTTTGCAGATTGCAGACGATTTTGGGGATTTAATCAATCGCACCACTCGTGCCACTCAGACGATCGCGGAACTCGCAAGGCAACAGAATACAACATTGCCCCCGAACGTTCCCGATCTCGCTGCGCGTGGAGCATACGGATTTGAGAAGCAGACGTTGAGGCTTGTAGATCGATCGAGGGCATTTGTCCAAGCATTAGGACGAGAGCGCGTTTTTCCGATGGATGTCTATCTACCCTTTGCGCGTCGTCAAGCGTTACCCGCCTCGATTCCGGTTGTCGTGATTTCGCATGGATTAGGTTCCGATCGCGGAACGTTTCGATATTTAGCGGAACATTTAGCTTCTCATGGGTTTGCAGTTGCAGTTCCTGAACATCCGGGTAGTAATGCCAAACAGCTTCAAGCCTTAGTTGCTGGAACGGTGAATGAAGTGACCAGTCCTAGCGAATTTGTCGATCGACCTTTAGATATCAAATTCCTTTTAGATGAACTTCAGCGCAGAGCCAGTTCTGATCCGCGTTACAGTCGCTTGAATCTTAAACAAGTGGGTGTACTAGGACAGTCTTTTGGAGGCTACACCGCAATGGCACTTGCGGGGGCTGCGATTAATTTTCAACAATTGCAGCAATCTTGTCAGCCTGCGGAAATCGATCGAACGTTGAATCTTTCATTACTATTGCAATGTCGGGCGGCGGGACTGCCTCCGATTAACTACAACTTAAGTGATCCGCGTGTGAAAGCGATTATTGCAATTAACCCGATCGCTAGTAGTGTATTTGGACAAGCTTCCATCAGTCAGATTACTGTTCCGACGATGATCATGGCGGGGAATGCAGATACGGTTGCGCCTGCCTTACCAGAACAAATCGAGCCGTTTACCTGGTTGCAATCTCGCGATCGCTATTTAACGATTATCGATCGAGGAACCCATTTTTCCGCACTCCAAGAAGGCGATTCTGAAGGGGTTCCGGTTCCCCCTGAAGTGATTGGGCCCAGTCCAACTTTAGCGCGACGATATGTGAATGCGTTAAGTTTGGCGTTTTTTCAAACTCATATTGCCAATCGATCGAACTATCGCCCGTTTTTGTCGGAAACTTATGCCCGCGACATTTCCCAAAATCCGTTACGGTTAGATCTGATACGCTCATTGACTGTGGCGCAGTTGAATCAGGATTAGGCTTGTGGATGGATTTTTGAATCTGAATAAACCGTTTGGATTGACTTCGCATGATTGTGTGGCGAAAGTTCGACGGAGCTATCACTTGAAAAAAGTGGGACATGCGGGGACACTTGATCCAGCCGCTATGGGAGTTTTGCCGATCGCACTGGGTCGGGCTACTCGACTGTTGCAATATCTCCGTCACGATAAAGCGTATCAAGCGACGATTCGATTTGGAATCACGACGGCAACCGATGATCTAGAAGGTGAAATTCTTACAGAGCAAGCCGTTTCGCATTTGAGCTTAGAGCAAATTGAGGAGAAGTTACCGCTGTTTCAGGGTGTGATTCAGCAAATTCCGCCGAACTATAGTGCAGTTCAAGTGCAAGGAAAGCGATTGTATGAATTAGCGCGATCGGGACAAGCGATCGAGGCTCCGATTCGGACTGTTGAGATTTTCGATTTGAAGATTTTAGAGTTTAGATCGGGTGACTTTCCTGAATTGGATTTAGCGATCGCGTGTGGCAGCGGGACTTATATTCGCTCGATCGCTCGTGATTTAGGGGTAGAACTAGGAACTGGAGCAACCTTAGCCAAGTTATTGAGAACTGAAAGCAGTGGGTTTGAATTGTCGGGGAGTTCATCGATCGAACAGCTTCCCGTCCCATTAATTGAACCTGAATCTGCGTTGTTGCATTTACCGGAAATCATTTTAGAAAGTGATTTAGCGCGGCGTTGGTGTCAAGGTCAGAAGATTGCGCTGGACTCAGAACAACTTGGAACGGTGCGAGTCAAGAATGAGCAATTTCTTGGAATTGGAGAAGTTCGATCGGAGGGTGTACTCGTTCCACAAATGGTGTACGAACCTGTGTGAGCAGAACAATCATTCTTGCTATGTATGGATTTGGCGCAATCTTGCGATAGTGTAAACAATGATTGCGCTGAGATAAATCGGATGGTTGCTGCTGTTTCTCTTCAAAACGTTTACAAGGTTTACAACAAAGTTCCAGTCGTAGATGGATTGTCGTTTGAGATCCAAGCTGGGGAAATGTTTGGGCTGTTGGGTCCAAATGGAGCAGGTAAATCGACCACGATCAGGATGTTAACGACACTGACCAAACCCACCGATGGACGAATTCAAGTTGCGGGGTTTGATGTTGTTAATCAGCGATCGCTAGTGAAATCTCACATTGGCGTAGTTCTTCAACAAATCAGCATCGATAGCGATCTGACCGTTTGGGAAAACATGGAGTATCACGGACGATTGCATCACATTCCAAATCCGCAGCGTCAGAAGGATATCAATGAAGCGCTCGAATATGTAGAACTAAGCGATCGAAGAAATGACCCAGCCAAAACGCTCTCTGGTGGAATGAAGCGCCGACTTCAAATCGCTCGTGCGCTACTCCACAAACCTGACATTCTCTTCTTAGACGAACCGACGGTGGGACTTGATCCGCAGACTCGTCGCCGCTTGTGGGAAATTATTCGCGAGTTGAATCAGCGGGGAATGACGATGCTATTGACAACGCATTACATGGATGAAGTGGAATATTTATGCGATCGAATTGGCATTATGGATTCTGGCAAGTTGATTTCATTAGGAA
>JADEXW010000543.1 GCA_015206935.1 Pseudanabaenaceae cyanobacterium LEGE 13415
CCCAATGAGAGTGAGGATTCTAGCTTTCTCTTGAGTGCCTTCGGCTTGTTTGAGTGGCTCACTCAGATAGGTCATTGCCTCTCGGAAATGTCCCCCTGAAAATGGGCTGTAGATTGTTCCATACAGCGGGAAGTAATCCCGTTGAGCAAAGATGCGGAGAATCTGTAAAGTGATTCGGAAACAAGCTTCAGAAAAGCGCGATCGATTGATCGAATTCAACGACGAAGACTGTGCAAATCCATTTGCTAACTCTGACCAAATCAAAGCAAAGGTAATAAACAGCGAAACACACAAGTTTCGTCCAGCTTTAGAACTATAGCTTTGATTTTCTGCCCAATTCACTAAGCCACGTTGTAAAGTTTGAACGACGATCACGAATTCCACCCAATCGGCAACCGTCAAATCAGTTTGATCCTGTGCCCAATATCGCACCGGATCGTTACGATCGAGAACTGCAAAAAAGGATTGTAATCGATCTCCAAGCGGTTGTTTTGCCCACACTTCCCAGGGGTTAATCCCGCGTGATGCCCCTTCAAATCCGAGTTGTTCTGGATCATAAATCCAACTGACCAAATGCGGCTGCAAGATGTCCCATGATTTGAAGCCGCGTAAAATTCCATCGCTTAATTGAGCGAGTTCTTGCTGAGTTTCAGGATCAGAAATCGGCTGTTGTCTCAGTGTTAATGCAACTTGTTTGAGTTGATCTGCGTTTAAGCTATCTGGTTGATTCGGATCGCTCAATCCGAGAAAAATCAATAATCGATCGCTTTTATCCGCTTGATTTAATCGACGAACCGAAGTTGCGATCGCGCTTCTGTTTCGATTTTCAGATTGCCACCGATGCCATTCCCCATCCAGCGTTTTTAGCGCCCGCATCGCTCTCATGGCTTTCGCTTGCTTCACTTCGTCACTTTTATCATTCGCTTGAGTTTCTGTTTGCATATAGCGATCGCGAAACTTTATTTCAAAAATTTCGCCGCTATCCGGTTCAATCTCCTGCACCAGCATTTGATAAACCTGTTCTTTCGATCGAATATTGCCTTTGAGCGTCAGTTGGATAATTTGTTCGATCAAATTGGAATAGCGATCGCCTAATGCAGAATCAGACATATAAAACTTAAGGATAGAGTGTTCTCTCATTCTAAAAGTTCTACCAAAACTCATTCATTTTTCAATCGAAATTCAAAGAAAAATCGATTTGTTGCGTTTGTGAATCGGGCAAACTTAGATATGATTAAAAATAATTCAGCCGATTTGCTGTGAGGAGTTGATCGATGAAAGTTTTAACGAGTTTGTTCGGAGCCGCAGTGGTTGGATTGATCGCGTATCAAGCCCCCGCTTCTGCTCAAGCCGCTTACGGAAGTTATATCGGAGTTGGGCCTGCGATCGGTTTAACCAGTGGGGATGGCGATGGTAGCCGAGTCTCGGCTGTAGTGGCGGGACGCTATAAGTTCTTGAGAGCGCCGATTTCATTACGCGCACAGGCATTTTTAGGGAGTGGAACTGCGATCGTTCCCACTGTTTCTTATGACTATCCGCTAAATTGGCAGACCGATGTTTATATTGGTGCAGGCGCTTCGATTCCGCTCGGTGGCGATTCTGTGGTCGGAAATCGGACGAGTTTTGCGATTCAGCCTGGAATTGATTACGTTCTGCCAAATAGCAATCTCGTGGTTTTTGGCAATGCGGTGATTGCGTTTGATGGCTACCGAAACGGAGGAGCCGCAGCAACGTTACAAGGTGGAGTCGGATTGCGGTTCTAGGTTGACTGAGAGACGCGAAACCCGGCACGATAGAATTCGTTGCGATCGTATCTCTTATGCCCGTTCTAAGCTGGACAGAACTCGAATCTCTCACTGACTACACGATCGATCTGATCAATGGTTCCACGAATGCTCAATCGTGGTTACGTCTGTTCGGGCATTCAGAATCGGATGTCCGAGTGACGCTATATCGGGACTATCATGCGTGGTGTCCGTACTGTCAGAAAATCTGGCTGTGGCTGGAAGAAAAGCAGATTCCGTATCGCATCCAGAAAGTAACAATGTTTTGCTACGGGGAGAAGGAAGCTTGGTATAAGCGGAAAGTCCCATCGGGAATGCTGCCTGCGATCGAACTGGATGGTCGGATTATTACCGAGAGCGATGATATTCTAATTGCTTTAGAACGTGCCTTTGGAGTGCTGAAGTTTGGAATGGAAGATCCGCGAGTTAAACCACTTCGATGGTTGGAGCGGCTTCTATTTCGAGCTTGGTGCAATTGGCTCTGTTATCCGTCGTATTCTGAGCGTGAAGAGCAACGCAAACGGGAGAAATTTATCGAAGTCGTTGGGCAGGTTGAAGCGGCATTAAGCCAAACCCCTGGCGATTATTTTTTAGAGGAATTCAGTACGGTTGATGTGATTTTCACACCGTATGTTGAGCGGATGAATGCGAGTTTGTACTACTACAAAGGCTATTCAATGCGGGAAGAGAATCCGCGTTTTAAGGCTTGGTTTGATGCAATGGAAACTCGATCGACGTATCGCGGAACCCAAAGCGATTTTCACACTCATGCTCACGATTTGCCGCCTCAGATGGGGGGATGCTGGGAGAATGGCGAACCGCAGATGTTGATCAATAAAGCACGAGTTGATCAAGGAGATTGGTTCGAGCTACCGGATGTTAGATATCCAGAGCCAGAGAATTCTCGCAAAGAAGCTTTGTATCGTGTGATCAAACATCGATCGAACATTATCCGAGTCAATCCCGCAGACGATCGAATCATGGATGAAGCGTTGCGCTGTACCTTAACTCGAATGATGACGGGTGAAATTTGTGTGCCGCCTGCGGGATCAGATATGGCGTTACGGTATTTGCGCGATCGTATTAGTGTGCCGCGTGATATGTCGATTTATGCAGCGAAACGATTCAGAACGGCGTTAGAAGAAACAGCCGCTTTAGTGGGCAATGGTCAGAGTGTATCGATTCCGCTTAAGCATCGACGGGATCAAGATCCTGCGAATTTTGCCAAGCGGTAAATCTTACAAAATACTTCCCCTCGTAGTGTGGTGATCGATCGCTGCGTTTTGAGTTGATCGTGCCCCCTAAATCCCCCAATTCTGGGGGACTTTGAAAGGTGGAAACAGTTCTATAGCAGTAGAAGTTTAGATTCTGACATTCTCGGAGTTGCCGCCAAACCCCCAATTCTGCTTGCTCAAGACTCTTGCTCCCCCAAATTTGGGGGCTTCAGCCGATTCAACCGAAGCGCAAACTTTCTCAAAAATGTTTAGCTTCCTGGACTGTTCACAATCACGATCGAACGATTACATCATTCATCGCAGCGGGAACCACAATATAACCCGAAGCTAGATCGCCCAAAACTAAGTTTTTCTCTGCTCCCCAGTACCACCAATACGCCGCCACATACGCACAAATTAAACTATCAAGCTGATCCTCAACCGCTTTAAGTTCGACTCCTTTATTTGGTATTTCCGGTAGTGTTTCTAACTTTAATCTCGGTTCAATCTGAGGTAATCGTTCTAGGATGAACTGACGTAATTTTTCTAACTCCGGCTTGCGTTGTGCGATCGTACCTTTCTTATATTTCAAAATCTGATTCAATCCGAATAAATGCACCATTGCCGGATGTGGAAACACTTCGATTTGATAGCGTCCCAGATGTCGCGCTTCAATCGTCGGTGCATGTTGAAATCCACGTGCTTCCAAACTCAGTCCTAAACCCACAGTACGATCGGCAAATGGAAGCCCTAAATTCGCAGGATAGCACCCAGCATGATATCGCCCGAAGTGCTTATGAGCTAAACGATCGGGCAATCGCATTCCCGTTTGATTTGGAATAATCGTTGGGGCATCTACCGCCACGATCGCGGAATCGGGTGCAACTCGATCGACCCAAGAGAGAACTTCATCGATCGAGCTTTCCCGCCGCAAATCCAGCAGCGTCAACCCCCCATTCGTCAGTTCCAAGCAACAT
>JADEXW010000544.1 GCA_015206935.1 Pseudanabaenaceae cyanobacterium LEGE 13415
GAATTTGGAACCAATAGCCGCTTAGATTCGATTCAAGCTGCAATTCTGAATGTGAAACTGCCACATTTACATAGTTGGAATCGCGATCGCGCTCAAATTGCAGAACAATACAATGCTCTCTTAAAACCTCTACAGTCGCGGGGATTAATTCCAATTTTCAATCAAAGCGGAAAAGGTCATGTCTATCACTTATATGTGATGCGAGTGTTGAAGTCGGAACTGCTCGATCGAGAAACGCTACAAGAACGGTTAGAAGCTCAAGGGATTCAAACCGGGATTCACTATCCGTTACCGTGTCATTTGCAGCCTGCATTTAAGAATTTAGGCTATCGAAAAGGAGATTTTCCGGTTGCTGAAGCTTTGTGTGAGGAAATTAGTTCATTGCCCATGTATCCCGGACTGACTGAAGCCCAAGTCATTCAAGTCGTTGGCGCGATCGAACAAAGTCTTGCGACTCCTGCTGTTATTAAACTCCCGGTCTAAAGCGATGCACATTCGGCGTTTTTCATTTCTCGATCGACATTGGAGCGATGTTGTTCTCCTTGGATTGCTTGCGGTGATGTATGTTCCTTTGCTGGTTCATTGGTATGACGGCTGGATCAGAAAATCGATCAGCATTGAACATGAATATTTTAGTCATGGCATCATCGGTTTACCGTTTGCTGCAAATATCGCTTGGTACAATCGCAAACGTTGGGTGCGGCTTTCAGACAGTGTTGGATCAGCAAGATTCATCAGCATTGGATTGCTCTTGATTGCTGGCGTGTTTTATCTCAGCGGATTACCTGATCCGGTGAATCTTTCCTTTCCGATTTTGCTCATTGCGATCTGTCTCTGGCTCAAAGGTTTACCAGGATTCAAGCTGCAATGGTTTCCATTATTGTTGATAGCTCTTGCAACACCCAATGAGATTCCTTACTTGCTTGCTCCTTATACAATGCCACTTCAGAGCTTTATTGCAGGAACCGCAGGCTTTATCCTGAATCAGTTTGGCATGAATGTCAGAGTGGAAAACATCTATCTGTTTGTGAACAATCGCTTAGTGGAAGTCGCTCCTTACTGTGCTGGACTAAAGATGCTATTTACTAGCATGTATGTCGGATTAATGATTCTGGATTGGACGAACAATCTAAAGTCGCGCTTTTTCTCGATCGTATTCATGCTTGGAACTATCTTAATCAGCGTCACTGCAAACATCATCCGCAATACGTTACTAACCTTTTTTCATGGCACAGGACAAGAAGGCGCTTTTCATCTACTCCATGATGGTTGGGGGGGTGATGTCTACTCAGCGGCGATGCTGGGTTTACTAATAGTGCTGTCAAACCAGATGGAAAAGTTTTTCGCACCATCCAGCCCCACCCCTGATGTTGACCTCACTCGCTAAGTCCAACTTCTCTAAAGTTGTGTTGCCGCTGATTTTGATTGGATTGATTTGCTTTGGTGCATTGCCTGGTTACTTATCTGGCGGTCAATGGCGCTGGAAAGCTCCCCCACAAGTCACCGTTCTAAATCAGTTAAAAGCACTGAGAAAGCAGGGCATCGAAATTCCAGGGTGGCAATCGATCGAGAAAACACCCGTCCCAATCGGGGAGCGTAAATGGATGCTGCAAAACCTCCAAGATTCCACGCAAACGAAAGCAACGGTTCTCTTTTTGCCGCAGAATCGCTCGATCGATCAACCTCAAGTCGAATGGGCAGACCTCGACGGCGCTCAACAACTGAAAACCGATTCTCATCACCAAATCCAAATCGGTTCCATCACGGTTGAATTTCTCCGAGCTTGGACACCGCTCCAAACTTATGCCGTGATGCGATGGTACGCCTGGGAAGACGGTGGACATCCTGCGCCGTTTTGGTGGTTTATTCGCGATCGCGCTCTTCAATGGCAAAATCGCAGAGCCGCTTGGGTTGCCGTGAATATCAGTTTACCGATCGAGCCATTAGACGACATCGAACCGCATCGAACCAAACTTGAATCTTTAGTACAAACCGTACAATCCACCTTGACGACTCAAGTTCTGCGTTCAAACTCGTAGATTTGGGCATACTGAACGTGGAAAACTCGGATGTCATTCGGGTGCATCTCAATACAATGTAGCTCACGATTGAGCTATGGCAATCCTAAATTAGCTGTAAGTCGCACGATTGATCTTGCCCCCTAGCCCCCAAGTTTGGGGGGACAAGACTCTTAGCCCCAGAATTGGGGGTTTGGGGGCTTTCCCGAATCTTACAACTCAAATCGGATTGCTATAGAAACCCCGCTTGATACGGATTGCCTCCCATGCGTTTAATTGAATTGCAATTTCTCCGGTCTGCTCCATCTAGGTGGATGACCTCGCTGCTGATGGCGAGTGTGTACTCGATCGCTCCTGCTCTCTCGATTTGGCTGAGTGCCCAACGCGCTTCGGCTCAACCCTCTGCACCTTTACCGATTCAATCGCGCCTCTCTCCGCTTGAATTAATCGAACAAGCGAGACAACGGTTACGTGAATCTACGACGCAGCAAGCTCCAAACACTCCAACTCCGTCGGCTCCCCCCGTAAATTCCTTTAATCTGTATCGCTTAGGAGCAGGTGACACGATTTCGGTTCAAGTGCAACGATTTAATGATCTGAACTTTCAAGCCACGATCGATCAAGAAGGCAATATCACCGCGCCATTATTGGGGAAAGTACCACTTCAGGGATTAACGATCGCTCAAGCTCAAGAACGCATTCGACAAGGGGTCAATCGATTTGTCATTGATCCGGTTGTATTCGTAGCTTTGACCAGTCAGCGACCAGTGCTAGTCACTATCACAGGAGAAATTGCAAAACCAGGACTCTATACCCTGTCATTACCTAGAACTTCTGCTGCATTGCTCCTAGCAGGCGGTGCAACTGGACGGGCAGATCTCCGATCGATTACCATCAAGCGCCCATTATCCGATGGATCAATGGTAGAAGAAAAGATTGATCTGGTTACACCGTTACAGGAAGGCACACCATTACCAGATCTCAAGCTTCAAGATGGCGATGTGATCGTCATTCCGAAGATTTCAGATCAAGATCGAACCTACGATCGAGCATTAATGGCTCGATCGACGTTAGTAAAACCGCAGATCAATGTTCGACTTCTGAGCTATTCCAGTAATGGACTCGGAACCCTCTCGCTTCCGAATGGCAGTACCTTTTTAGATGCGCTCACGGCGGCAAGACCCGGGCCCGACAATGCAAATCTCCGACGGATTGCGCTGATTCGATTTGATTCCGTTCAGCAAAAAGCAGTCACCTACAATATTGATGCTCGAAGCATTCTCAGCGGCAACATGGCTCAAAACATGCAGCTTGAGGACAATGACGTGATTGTGATCGGGCGAAATCTCATCGGCAGAATCACCTACGCACTCAACACTTTCACGCAACCTTTCCGAGATGTTCTGGGCTTCTTATTGTTCTTCCGCGAACTTCAGAACGGCGCAGAAACCTTATTTGGTCCCACAGGACGCGATTAATTACATGAACTTCTAGTCAGGGCTTTCTTATGGTTCCACCCATTGTAAAACGTTATTTATTAGCTGTTAATCGCTACAAATGGATTATTCCAGCCGGGGTTGCTGTCGGTTTGGGTGCAGGGGGCGTAGTCGCGATTCAACCTGAGCCGCCTCTTAGCTATGTGGCATCCTCGAAGCTAGTTTCAAATGCACCTCCGATTACATTTTCAACGATCGGGTCTCAAGTGCGTCAACCCGTCGAAACATTCACCGAAGATACATTGCTGACTGATCAAGTTGTCGATGCGATCGCGCAGGAAGTCGGGATTAAACCGGATGCCATCAGAAAAGGAACTTCAATCAAAATCGAAGGTGGGGGTGGCGATCCAAAAGCGCCAACTAGTCCAAAAGCAGAAGTTAACATTGCTTACAAAGATGGCGATCAGAAACGAGCGGGTGAGGTTATTAGTCAACTCTCCCGACGATTTGTAGAACAA
>JADEXW010000095.1 GCA_015206935.1 Pseudanabaenaceae cyanobacterium LEGE 13415
GTCCCAATCGTCCAACGCCTAAACATCCTCAACTGCGGCAGTTATCTTGTTTTGCCCTCGGTTTGATTGTGCTGCCGATCTGGTTAAGCCAGCAGCTTCCAATTCGGATGCCACCCTTAGTTCCACAACCCACTTTCGCGTTGCTCTTGAACTCATCGTAATGACTTCAACACAAACCTACACCTGTAAGCGGTAGAAAGGGAGCAATCACACCGGATTGTATTAAAACCGTCGTTAATCCAACCCCCGCAAATAACGCTAGAAGGATACCTAGTGTAATTTTCCCGATTAAGCCGGATTTGCGTTGAGGATTTCTTTGAGTCACACTCAAATCTCCTGGAATCGTGTTAGGCGCTTTTTATGTTAGATCATCTGTTTGAGCGACCTAGTAAATCAAAGGTTCCTTTTAGATTGATTTCATGTGTTAGCAATAAAAAAGCAGTCGATCGACATTACGATCGACTGCTCATCAAAGAAGGGGTGGACTACATCATTCCCATACCACCCATACCACCCATACCACCCATACCGCCCATTCCACCCATGTCGGGAGTTGCAGCGGCTTTCGGTTCAGGTTTTTCAACAACCAGTGCTTCAGTCGTCAGTACCATTCCAGCGATCGAGCCTGCATCTTGAAGTGCCGATCTCACCACTTTCGCCGGATCAACAATTCCCGCAGCTAACAGATCCTCATATTCGTTAGTGAGTGCATTGTAGCCTTCGTTAAAGCTCATTTCTCGCACTTTCTCGACTACGACCGCACCTTCAACGCCTGCGTTATCTGCAATCTGGCGCAACGGAGCATCGATCGCACGAATCACGATATCAACCCCAATTTGCTCTTCTACATTCAAGCCAGATTTGATTTCTTCCAGCTTCGATGCCAAGTGAATCAGCGAAACACCACCACCGGGAACAACGCCTTCAGCCACTGCCGCTTTGGTTGCGTTCAGAGCATCTTCAATCCGCAGTTTGCGGTTCTTCAATTCGGTTTCAGTTGCGGCTCCAACTTTGATCACCGCAATTCCACCTGCCAGTTTTGCGATCCGCTCGGTGATTTTTTCCTTGTCGTACTCAGAATCACTGCGCTCGACTTCTTGACGCAACTGTTCAACGCGCTTCTTCACGTTCTCGCTGTTGGTGTTGTCAGCCACGATCGTCGTTGAATCTTTGGTAACAATGATCTTGCGAGCCGTTCCGAGCATTTCAGCAGAGACCGCATCTAAACTCAGACCAATCTCTTCAGAAATCACCTGTCCATCGGTGAGAACTGCGATATCTTGCAGCATTTGTTTCCGTCGATCGCCAAATCCAGGAGCCTTGATTGCCACTGCATTCAACACACCGCGCAAACGGTTCACAACTAAGGTAGCCAGCGCTTCACCTTCAACATCTTCTGCAATAATCAGCAGCGGTTGACCTGCTCTTGCGACTCGTTCAAGAACCGGAACTAATTCTTGAATCGAACCGATTTTCTTGTCGCAAAGTAAGATTGCAACATTGTCATATTCGACGATCAAACGCTCCATATCGGTGACGAAATAGGGCGAGAGATAACCGCGATCGAGTTCCATCCCTTCCACGACTTCGAGTTCCGTCGCCAAAGATTTCGATTCTTCAACGGTGATCACCCCATCGCGACCGACTTGATCCATTGCGAATTGGATCATTTTGCCAACTTCGTCATCGTTTCCGCTGGAAACGGTTGCGACTTGAGCGATTTCGGTTCCTTGAACGGGTTTCGCGGCGGCTTGGATTTCTGTGACCAGTTTCGCGATCGCTTTATCCATTCCGCGCCGTAAACTGATCGGATTCGATCCGGCTGCCACGTTCTTCAAGCCTTCTTTGATCATCGCTTGAGCAAGAACGGTCGCGGTCGTGGTTCCGTCTCCTGCCAAATCTTTCGTCTTGGAAGCCACTTCGCGAATTAAGGAAGCTCCGGTGTTTTCGAGTGGATCTTCGAGTTCGATTTCTTTCGCGATCGTCACTCCGTCATTAACAATCTGAGGTGCGCCAAATTTCTTTTCCAGCAACACATTTCGACCGCGTGGGCCCAAGGTGACTCGTACCGCATCTGCGAGTGCATTCACACCGCGTTCGAGTGCCTGCCGAGACGCTTCATCAAAGACAACAATCTTCGCCATAACTTATAGCCAGTTCTCCACCTAGAAATTTAGCACTCACTGGGACAGAGTGCTAAAGAATGGGGAGATCGGAAAACCGTATGAAGAGAATTAACTTTAACTGAAGTGGCGTAAGTCCAGCGTTCTATGCGTAGCATGAACGTCTGGATATAAGCCACGATTGAAACGAAGTGACCCCTTGCAGGCAGCAAAGCTGCTGATTGGGGTCGCTGAGTTTCAGTCTGTCTCTTCTGCTTCAAACGGGATATTTGCATTCTGGAGCAAGATTGCAGGTTGATTCTGCACATATTTGATCAAGACATCCAACTTTGTTACACCAACAGAATCGATTGAATAAGCTTCATTCCAAAATGTTCTAGCCGTTTTCTTTCCGGTTCTACGGCTGATCTTTGGATAATATCTTTTCCCCAAATGATCGGTGAATTCTGCATTCATTTTACGACTGGAAACACTTTTCAAGTTTCCAATAAATTTATCTAACGCAGTCTGCGGAAAGTATCTGAAAACCAAGTGGTAATGATCTCCTTCACCGTTTCCTTCGATGAAATGACATTGCCATTTTTCGCATAGCTCTTTTACGATTTCGGTCAAACGATTCAACATGGTTGGAGTCATGACTTTGTATCGATATTTAGTCACTAATACAAGATGAGCGTGTAAGTTACTAACTCCTCTAGAACGTGGAATATATTTTCTTTCCATCCCTTGACACTCTAATGAACGTGATGCTATAACTCTAGTATTGATGTTGGTCGAAGTCAATATGCAACTCACATTCAAGTACAAGCTAAAACCGCATAAACCTCAATGTAAGATCATTGATCAAACCATTGAGTTATGTCGTCGTCAGTACAATTTCAGACTGGGAGAAAGGTTTGATTGGTACGATTCAACTCGCACTCCAATCAATGCTTGTCCGTTGAATGTTTCGATTTTGCCTGTTGACGTGATCTATCAAAACATTCCTGAATTTCGCGTTCAAACACGCGATGGAAGGAAACTCGATGGAAACGGTGTTCCTATCACGAAAAAAGGCGATATTCATCCGAATATTGTCGAAGGTTATGTAGATTGGTTGACAACGCAACTTGCAGATCTCAAACAAACAAAACAGATTTTCCCCGAATATAAGGAAATTCATTCTCAAGTTCTGCAAGATGTTGTGAATCGTGTTGAATACGCTTTTTCACGATTCACAAAGCCAGATAAAAACGGTAAAACCAGTGGTAGACCTCGTTTCAAAGGAAAACACTATTACAATTCCATCACCTACACTCAGCTAACCAATGCTCACATTGTTAAAGATGAGCGAGGTCGGATTTGTCTTGATCTAGCCAAGATCGGTCTAGTTCCAATGGTGTTTCATCGCTCAATTCCTAACGGTTTCAAAGTCAAAACAGGAACAATCATTCGTGAAGCTGACGGTTACTACGTCTCATTAGTAATCGAAGATAAACGAATTCCTGATCAAGTGGAAGCAGAAATCCTTCCCACTGAAGAAAACACGAAAGGAATTGATCTCGGTTTGTATCACTACGCTTTTTGTAGTGATGGAACCGAATATGACGTACCCAAATTCTTGAGAAAGTCTGCATCCAAACTTGCCAAACTACAACAACGTTTGGATAAGAAAAAGTCTGACAAGACCGCGAAAAGCTATCGAATTCTGAGGAATAAGATTGCAAAGCTGCATCAACATATTGCAAGACAACGCTTGGATTGGCAATTCAAACTTGCTTACAAGCTTTTCGAGGATTGCGATGTAATTGCGGTTGAGGATCTGAAACTGAAGAATTTGATCCGGCGTAACCGAGCAAAAATTGATCAGGATGGCAAGTTTACCGAAAATGGTCAATCAGCTAAATCTGGCTTGAACAAATCGTTTTTGGATGCTGCATTTGGTCAATTTGTAAATGTGTTGAAATTCGTGGCTTGGAAGCTCGGTAAGCGAGTTATCGAAGTCAATCCATCTGAAACGTCTCAACACTGCTGGAACTGTCTAAATCGTGTCAGTAAGACTCTAAATGATCGTTGGCATGACTGCGATAACTGCGGTGAGTCACTAAATCGTGACGAAAACTCTGCCAAGCTTATCAAACGACTTGCAATAGTGGGGATGGATGTCACCTCACTCAAAAAAGCGATTACGAAAGCTGAGGCTATCGTAATTGAAGAAGCCAGCGTTCTATGCGTAGCATGAACGTCTGGAGTACATCACTTGTGCTTATCTCTTATTCTCCGTATTTTTGCTTGAGTTAAATAGTGACCATCAATTGCGCTCAATGGATTAAATTATTCTACTCAATTAAAAATAAAAATATCTCTATCTTAAGAATGGGGAAAGTTAAAAGTCTCGCTCAGTTACCGTACTCTGTGAATTCTTTGAATATAGATTTTACGTAAATTCCACAGGACTTTTATAAACAAATAGTAGAGTGTCACAGCATTCTAGATTTTTCTCAGGGAAATCCGGTAGTATTGATAAATTGTGCCGTGTTTTTACGAGGGTGCTTCGTGTTTTACTCCATGCTTTTACGGAATTAGCTGTCACATCGTTAGAAGCCTGGAACACCCCGATCGAATAATCACTCTCACCCTTTCCTGAATTCTGCCAATCGTGATGACTCGCTCCTACAACGCTCAATCGCTCCAGCCACCGATGGGGGGAGACTTGATGAAGATCTTGGTGATTGAAGACGAAACTGATGTCCGGCTCAACATCATCGAAATTCTGGCATCTGGTGGCTTCGATTCGCTAAATGCAGATAATGGACTCACCGGAGTGCAATTGGCAAAAGAGCAATCGCCAGATTTAATTATTTGCGATGTCAAAATGCCCGATTTTGACGGCTACTGCGTTCTAGAAGCACTGCGCCAAGATCCCACTACTGCAATGATTCCATTCATTTTTCTCACCGCAAAAGCGGATAAAGCAGACATTCGGCAGGGAATGAATTTAGGTGCAGATGATTATTTAACCAAACCCTTTCGGCGGGTGGAATTGCTCGATACGATCGCGGCTCGGCTCAAACGGCATCGCGCTCAAGTTGAGATTCAAAAAAAAGTCGATGAACTTCAACAAATTAACATTCAAAAAAACGATTTACTCAATACCATTACCCACGATTTACGCGCTCCGCTAACTACAATTAAAGTCGCTCTTCAACTGATGGATGCGATGCCAGATAATCGGCGGCAATATGTCGAAATTGCGCTAAATGCCTGTGATCAAGGCGATGAACTGATCCAAAATTTACTCGATCTGTATCAGCTCGAATCCGGTGAAGCATTAGCACCCCCAGAACCCTTGAATTTAAGAGAACTTTTAAGAAAAACAACGGATGCGTTTCAAGTCAGAACTCGCGACTGTCAGCAACTTTTAAAAGTAAATCTTCCGGAAACCTTGCCTGTCATTGTGGCAGATGGAGTAAGTCTGCGCCGAATTTTGGTGGAATTGCTGAATAACGCTTGTAAATATACGCAAAGTGGAGGAGAAATTTGCCTTAAAGTGCGGGAAGCGACGCGATCGAATCAACAACCCGTCCTTAAATTTACGATCGCGAATGAGTCCGAAATTCCCGCAAGAAATCTACCGCATATTTTTGACAAGTTTTACCGCGTACCGGGGAGCGATCGCTGGCAAAAAGGTGGAACTGGGCTGGGATTGGCGCTAGTGAAAAAACTGGTCGAACAACTCCAAGGTACGATCACCGTCGCCAGTCAGAAGGGTTGGACGACCTTTACAATCGAGCTTCCTTATGAAACTCTTTAAGTGAACTTCAGCAAGTCTGCATGAAGCATGTGCAAAATTCGCGCAAAGATTTAAAACTGATGTCGATCGAGCAGGAGTCATGCAAGAAACTGACCAGATCCGGTTAGCCAAGCGCAACGCTGAATTAGAAGTCCTCGTTACTGAACTGCGATCACAGCTAGCTGCGCAATCGGTTCAGGAGCGATCGACTGTCCCAAAAGCAATGGCTCCAGAGCGATCGACCAGTCAGGAAGCCATTCTCGATCGTAAAATGGCTCAACTCGAACACAGAATCGAGCAGTTGCAAGCGGAAGTGAGCCGTCGTCGTCGCGAACAAGACAGCCTCAAAACGAGCGAGCAACGCTATCGATCGGTCGTGGAAGCGATGCACGAAGCGGTCATCATGCTGAATGCTGAGGGCGTGATCGAAACTTGTAATACCAGTGCCGCCGAGATTTTGGAATGTCCGATTGAAGAATTAATCGATCGAAATCTGCTCGATCTCGACTGGGAAGCCGTTCACGAAGATGGTTCGCCATTTAATCCCCAGGAATTTCCGGGCGTGATTACCGCCAAAACCGGAATTCCTTGCTCCGAAGTGGTTTTAGGATTGTGCAAACCGGAGAAACAAATTACTTGGATTTCGATCAATTCCCAACCCTTGTTTAACGCAGGTCAGATTCTGCCCTATGCAGTCGTGGTTTCCTTTTCGGATATCAGTCTGCGTCGCTGGATCGAGGAAGAACGGCATCAGCTTTTAGAGCGAGAACAGGCTGCCCGTGCGGAATCTGAGTTAGCCCGTGAACAAATTACTCAAGTCCTACAAAGTATCACTGATGGATTTGTTGCGCTCGATCGCTCTGCCCGTTTTACATACATCAATCACGAAGCCGCAAACACATTCGGTAAACCTGCCAGAGATCTACTCGGCAAAGTCCTCTGGCAAGAATTCCCCACCTTTGCAGAGACGAGTTTTGGACGGCTTTACCGTCGGGCACTGGCAGAAGGCGTTCCATTAGAACTGGTTGACTATTATGAGCCTTGTCAGCGGTGGTATTCCGTCCGGGCTTATCCTTCAAAATCCGGCGTGTCCTTGTTCTTCCGCAATATGACGGATTCAGTTAAAACCGCACGAGAACGCGATCAGGCACAAGAAGCCTTGAAAGGAGCCTTACAGCGGTTAGCATTCCATGTCGATAATTCACCGTTTGCGGTGATCGAATGGGATCGGAACTTGAGAATTACACGCTGGTCAAGTGAGGCAGAAGCACTCTTGGGCTGGAGCGCTTCAGAAGTAATCGGCAAACAGTTTGGGAGTTGGAATTTAGTCCTTTCAGAGGACTTAGAGCAAGTCGATCGAGCGATCGCGGAACTGCTCAACGGTCAAACCACTCGGAATGTGTGCTACAGCCGCAATAGGGCGAAAGACGGCTCGATCGTGCATTGCGAATGGTACAACTCGGTGCTATTTGACAGTAGCGGCGAACTCATTTCAGTCCTGTCGCTGATTCTCAATGTCGGAGAACGGCTGCGCGTGGAAGATGAGCGCAAATTAGCAGCGGCAGAACTACAAGAGAGTGAAGAACGTTTCCGACAACTTGCCGAGAACATTCAGCAGATTTTCTGGATGTATGATGTCGAGCGCAAAAAGCTGATTTATATTAGTCCTGCCTGTCAGCAAGTTTTGGGCTATGACAGTGAAACTTGCTATGAAAAAACGCTGAATTTCTGGATTAATCGATCGCGCCCTGAAGACATTCCCGATTTAATGAAAGTGAGTCGCCAAGCCCTGAGAGGCAAACCCACGGAAGCAACTTTCCAATTCAATCGAGAAGACGGTATCGTGCGTTGGTTACGTGCCCGCGCCTTCCCAATTCGCAATGCTCAAGGCAAGATTTATCGCATTGCTGGAATCGCTGAAGACATTACCGAAGCAAAACATCACGAAGCAGAACGCAGAGAGCAAGAACAACGATTGCGCCTGCTCGAATCCGTCATTGTGAATGCGAGTGATGCAGTTGTGATTACGGAAGCGGAACCCGTTGAACCACCCGGACCCAGAATCATTTACGTGAACGATGCGTTTACGAAAATGATGGGGTACGAACACGATGAAGTGATTGGAAAAACGCCGCGAATCTTACAAGGTCCAAAAACCGATTGGACGGTTCTAAAAGATATTAGAAGCGCCTTGAAGAATTGGGAGCCTGCGATCGCAGAGTTAGTCAACTATCACAAAGACGGTTCTGAAGTTTGGATCGAACTGAGCATTTTCCCAGTCACCGATCAGACCGGACATTATACCTATTGGGTCGGTTTGCAGCGGGATATTACTCACCGAAAACAAGCCGAAATCGAAATGCGAAAAGCGCTGGAAAAAGAGCGCGAACTCAGCGAGCTGAAATCGAATTTTGTAACTACCGTTTCACATGAATTCCGCACCCCTTTGAGTACGATTCTTTCGTCTGCGGATATGTTGGAATTTTATGCAGAAAAGCAAGATTGGTCGATCGAGAAACAGCTAGAACATATTCAACGAATCCAAGCGGCATCGGAGAATATGAAGGAATTGCTGAACGATGTGCTGGTTCTGGAACGGGCTGAGGCGAAAAAGGCGAACTTTGAACCTTCACCGCTCAATGTTTTAGCGTTCTGCGAAACCTTAGTCGATGAACTCCGAATTAATGACCAAAATCAGCATCAATTAATCTTTGAACCGCAAACCGCGCTACCTGAAGTTCGAGGGTACATGGATGCGAAATTGATGCGGCAAATTCTATCCAATCTTCTATCGAATGCGTTGAAGTATTCGCCTGTAGGTTCGACGGTGACTTTGCGCTTAAGTCACAATGAAACGAATGTGTATTTTGAAGTGCAAGATCAGGGGATTGGCATTCCCGCAGCCGATCAAGTGCGATTATTTGAAGCATTTCATCGTGCCACAAATGTCGGTATGATTTCTGGAAATGGATTGGGACTCGCGATCGTCAAACAATCGATCGAGTTTCATCAAGGCACAATTCACCTCACGAGCCGAGAAAATGAAGGCACGATCGTTCAAGTCACTCTGCCGCTTCAGCCCAATGCGGATGTCATTTAATGGGTAAATCTCTAATTCTCGGAATCGCAGGCTTATTAGTCATCGGGTTGCTGGGCGCGAGTCGAAAAGCGATCGATTCGATGGGCGGATTGGTGCATTTCAATTGTCGCCCCAAGTCGAATCAAGTTTTTTGCAACTTGACTCGCGAACCTTTAATCGGTGGAATTGAATCACAGCAATTCGAGAAAGCAACGATTCAAGGAACCAAAACACAACAAGGACGATCGAATCAATCTCGACTTGCCTTAGTAACGCGATCAGGCGAAGAAATTCCACTCACTCATAATTGGTCGATCAGTAACAATCAGCAGCTCTTTCGACAACAGGCAATGCTCGATCGATTTCTGGCTGATCCGACTGCAACGACGATCGAGGTTCGGACTCATCGCCCTTGGCAACTTTGGGCAATTTTAGTCGGATTAATTGGGCTGATGATTTTAGTCGGTACGATCGCGTTTCAAATCACTCGATAGTTAGCGACAGCCTAAACTCTCGCGGGTGTCGGCTCCAGTCGTTGGATTCGTTCCAGACGCGCGTTTGCACAATTGAGTTGTAGTGTATCGATCGACGATCGCATCGGTAAAATCCGCCCCGGTAATATCCGCTTCATCCAGAATGCTATTCGATAGCGTTGCGCCGATCAAAATCGCATTCGTCAGATCAGCTTTGTAGAGCGTGACGCGATCGACCAACGATCCTTCTAAGTTCGCCCCACTCAAATTCGCGCCCAAAAGATTTCCTTTCGTCAGCATCGTATTTTTCAGATTTGCACCCTGAAAATTTGCCTCACGCATCTCTGCGGACACAAACACGCCGCCTTCAAAATCCTGATTCGAGAGATCTTTCGCAGTTAAATTTGCATTGGAATAGTTCAGAAACGTCGTCTCAGCAATCGCCGGACTTGCTCCCAGAAAAATCCAAAACCAAGCAAGAGCCAGAATCAACAGCGCATAAATCACACGCTTGACAGTGCGGGGAACAGGGACAAACATAGGAGCGATCGCATCAATGATTTCTCTAAGCCTAGCGCTTATGGTTGGTACTGCGGAAATCTCGATCGCTGAGTTTTCCAATCATTCCCGATCCGAATCGTTAAATCAGACTCTAATTCGCCAGTCGAAGTTGCTTCCACTCCGCCAAATCCCATCGAGCTTTGCAGCACTTTTGCACCTTGCAAATCGCCTCTCTGCACAATGATTTGCGTTTTCTGCTGGAGATCCTTCCAATTTTCCGCCTGATAGACGTTGGTATACCCAAGCGAGGCAAGATACTCCGCAAATTGCTTTCCAGCTTGAGGATCACCCGACGCATTCTGAATCGCAATTTTCAGTTCAGCGAGCGGCGGTTCACTGGCAGCAACCGTAGACGAATCTTTGAAATATTCTTGCAAAACGCGATCGCGCCCTTGCGAATCCATAATCCAATAGCTCGCCCGAAACTCGTTCGGAGCGCTAAACCGTCCTGGCAATAGCACCATCTTGAAATCATCTCGATCGAGCTTCTGTCCAAAGCTCACCAATGCCAACATTTCTTCCAAGCTGAGATTCGTATCAATGTACTTTTGCATTGCGCCGATCAAACCCGGAATTCGAGGCAAAATCAAAGGACTGGTTAATTTTGCCCGTAGCGCCTTAATCAAAGCTTGTTGCCGCTGAACCCGTCCAATATCTCCAAACGAATCGTGACGGAATCGAGCAAACTGCTCCGCTTTATTTCCATCTAACGTCTGCCATCCGGGTTGGAGATCAATCTTGAGGTTTTGAGTCTTATCGGTGTATTCCATGCGTTCTGGCACGTACACTTCAATCCCACCCAACAGATCGACTAATTCCCGAAACGCATCGGTACTGACGCGAACATATCGGTCGATCGTAATTCCATTCAGAGTTCGACTAATCGTTTCCCGCGCCAAAAGTGGGCCCCCACTTGCATTGGCTTGATTAATCTTGGTGACTCCGACCCCTGGAACTTCAACCTGCGTATCACGCGGAATCGACAGCATATTGACCGAATTATCTGTGGGATCAATTCGCAACAACAGCATCGTATCGCTGCGACCAGAAAAAATCTCATCTGATCCTGGGGGCGCATCTAAAACTCGATCAATTCCCATCACCAGCACATTCACCGGACGAGAAACTTTGTACTGAAAACCGCTTGTCCACAGATCACCGAGTATTTTTCGTCCCTGATCTGAAGTCGTTCCCGGTAACGGAGCTAATAATGCTAGCGTTGTTCCCAGCGTTGCAGAAATTGTTGCGGCTCCTAACAATCCAGCAACCCATAAAACGGTTCGACCGAATGTAGGCTTTCGAGGAGGCGTGATTGGAACGGTCGATCGAGATTGGGAAAATCCCTGCGGATTTGCACTAGATGGCTCTAGCGTTGGTTGGCGCTTAGACTCTTTCACTCCGTTCACACCTCAAAAACAGTTCGGTCAGTGTTCTTCGTTGCTTGTGGTCATCTTAGCTGGAAAGTTTCCATTTTCCTTCCACTTTTGGAGATATTCAAGCGAATCGCTAATCAAAGCGATAGAATTCTCTCGTAGCTTTGGATACGAAACAACCGCAACGATGCTTAATAGTCCCTGCGAATTCTACACTCGAACTTCGACATTCGGCTAGTGTTCTCGATCGGAATCATTCAACGAGGGTCGAAGTCCGGAGAAAACCGTAAAATCCGCGACAAACTAATATTGATTTGGGAAAAATGAGAAGAGTCCGCGAAGATGCCGCAGGAGTGTCCGGTAATTGCTTAAAATCTGGGCACTGCGCGATTTAATTAGCCCCCTTTCGGTGAAAAACGTATGACGCATTCTCTAGTTCCCATTATTTTGGCGGGTGGAAAAGGTGAACGCTTTTGGCCCCTCAGTCGCAAACACCGCCCGAAACAGTTTCTCTGTCTCGATGGCAGTGGAAGAAGTCTTTTACAAACAACAGCCGATCGCTTACTCGAAACCGCTGGCGGCTGGAACAATCTCTGGGTCGTGACGGCTTCTCATTTAGCCGATGGTGTGCGCGAACAACTCCCGGAATTGCCACCGGAAAACATCCTGGTCGAGCCAGAAGGACGCGATACGGCTCCCGCTGTGGCGTGGAGTACGATCGAGGTTGCTAAACGCTATGGTGAAGAA